>JBMOPR010000581.1:0-7432 GCA_049323075.1 Pseudomonadota bacterium | reverse complement strand
GACGATCAGGTCGACGTGCGTCGGTTTCTGGAGGATTACCTGCGCGACAAGGGGTTTGCCACGGTTGCGCTGGGCTCCGGCGCCGAACTGCGGTCTTGGCTGGCGCGGCAGGTGCCCGAGCTGGTGTTGCTGGATGTGGGTCTGCCCGGTGAGGACGGCCTGAGCCTGGCCCGTCATATCCGCGAACAGTACGATATCGGCATCATCATGGTGTCCGGTGCCGGCGAAACCCTGGACCGGGTGGTGGGTCTGGAAGTTGGCGCCGACGATTACCTCGCCAAGCCGTTTGAACCGCGCGAACTGCTGGCGCGGGTGAAGAGTGTGCTGCGGCGCTATCAGCGCGCGCCGGTTGACGCCTCCGGGCGGAAGCAGGCCGCCATGCGCCAGGTGCGTTTCGGCAACTGCCTGCTGGACCTGGACCGGCGTCAGCTGCTGGATGGCAACGGCGACGACATTCCCGTCACCGCCATGGAATTCGATCTGCTGCAGGTGTTCGCCGAACGCCCCCATCGCCCCCTCAGCCGCGACCAGCTGATGGACCTGACCCAGCACCGCGACTGGGACCCCAACGACCGCAGCATCGATATCCGCATCACCCGCCTGCGCAAGAAAATCGAACCGGACCCGGACAAGCCCAGCGTGATCAGGACGATACGCGGAGTGGGTTACCTGTACAGCCCGGCGGACGCGGATAACTGAAGCGCGCTTTCGCGCCCTTTGTTTCAACTGTTTCAATTGTTTCCACCGCGCCGTGCCGCCGTGCTATTCGTTCTAGAATGGTGTCAATGCCCTGCTGCACGAGAATGCTGCCATGCCGGATACCCTCCTTCAGGCGTCCTTTCCGTTCCACCTTGATTCCGGCTTTGGCCAGATCCTGCAGAATACATCCGCCATTGTGTACGTGCGCGATCGTCAGGGCCGATTCATTTTTGCCAACCGCCGCTTCCTGAACCAGTTCGGCACCAGTGCGCCCGCGCTGCTGGGTAAAACCTGCGCCGACCTGTTTCCGCCTGACATCGCCCGCCAGTACGAAGCCAATGACGCCCGGGTGCTGCAGCAGCGACAGGTGATGGAATTTGAAGAAATCGCGCAGGTGGATGGTGTCGAGCACACCTACATCTCCATCAAGTTTCCGCTGTTCGATGCTGCGGGCGAGGTGCTGGCCCTGTGCGGTATTTCCACCGACATCACCGTGCGCAAGCAGCGGGAAAATCTGCTGTATGACGTGGCCATAAAACTCTGCTCGATTCCCGATGAATCCCTGTTCGATGACGTGGTGCGATATCTGGGTCCGCGACTGGGGGTGGATTTCGTCATGATCGGCCGCCTGCGGGATGGTGCGCCGGATCAGGTGAGCGCGGTAGCAGCCTGCGAACAGGGCCAGCTGATCACCGATCTCAGTTATGACCTGCTTGGCACACCCTGTGCCTACGTGGTGGGGCGCGAATTCTATTGCGTGCCACGCGGCCTGCAACAGCTGTTTCCCGGTGACAACATGCTCAGCTCCGCCGGCTATGAAAGTTACGCCGGTTACCCGCTGTATGATTCAGCCGACCGTCCGCTGGGTTTGCTGGCCGTGACACACCGCGCGCCGCTGGAGGACATTCCGTTTGTTGAATCGATCCTGAAAATATTTTCCCTGCGGGTGGCGGCGGCGCTGGAACGGCGCATTGCGGAACAGGAAAAGCGTGCCGCCGAGGACGAGCGCAGGCGTCTGTCCCTGCAGCTGAAACAGGCCCAGAAAATGGAGGCCATTGGCCAGCTTACCGGCGGTATTGCCCATGACTTCAATAATCTGCTCACCGGCGTGATGGGCTATATCAGTCTGGCGCAGGAGCGTGCCGAAAAATTGCAGGACGCAAAGCTGGACCAGTACCTGGAGCGCGCCCGTTCTGCCGGACGCAAGGCCGGTGAGCTGATCCAGCAAATGCTCACGTTCAGTCGTGGTGAACACGGCGTGCCACGGGTGGTGGAATTGCACCAGCGGTTGCCGGAATTTGTCAGCCTGATCGAATCGAGCCTGCCGGCTGGCGTGGAACTGGAATTGCAACTGCCTGCAGCATTGCCGCCGGTGCGGATCGATCCGGTGCACCTGGAACAGGTGTTGATGAATCTGTGCATCAACGCCCGCGACGCCATGGAAAGCCGTGGCCGACTGACACTGAGCGCGGCGTCGCTGCAGCTGGATGACCGCGTCTGCGAATCCTGTCAGCAGGCCATTGCCGGTGCCTATGTTGCCATCCGTGTGCAGGACACCGGTCATGGCATTCTGCCCGCCGTGATGGAGCGCATGTTCGAGCCTTTCTATTCCACCAAGGAAATCGGCAAGGGCAGTGGCATGGGACTGGCCATGGTGCACGGCATTCTGCATGAGTGCGGTGGTCACGTGCTGGTGGAGTCGCACGTGGGCGCGGGCAGCACGTTTACGCTGCTGTTGCCATCGGCCGCCGCCGCGGTGGACAACAGCGCGCAGTCCGCTGCTTTAGCCGCGCCACGGCAACAGCGCCTGCAGGGCCGCGTTTTGGTGGTGGATGATCAGCCGGTGGTGAGTGAGTTCATGCAGGATCTGCTGGCAAACTGGGGCCTGGACGCGCTGGTATTCAACCATCCGCTGCAGGCGCTGGAACGCATGACGCAGCAGCCGGATGCCGTGTGTGCCGCCATCATCGATTACACCATGCCGAAAATGACCGGGCTGGAACTGGCGGCGGCGCTGGCACGGCTGCGGCCGCAATTGCCGCTGATTCTCTATTCGGGCTACCGGGAAGAAATTGATCTGGCAGCGGCGCAGAAACTTGGCGTACTCGACGTGTTGCGCAAACCCATCGATGAACAACGCCTGCTGCACCTGCTGTTGCCACTGGTGGAAACAATGGCGACAGCGCAGAAATAATTCACCAACAATTTTCAACATCGCAGAAAAACCGCCGATACAGGGCGGGCGTAATCTTCTCCTTGTCTCGACGATGGCCAGCCACGACGCCAGCCCGTCTTCATGACAGTCCGTCACACGACCATTCTCTTTTTTTGACGACAAGGAGCTTCATCATGGGAATCCAATTCCAGCCTGATACTGCCCGCTATGCCCGCTGCGTGGAAAACTCCCGCCGCGTACGCTGGGACATCGACCGCGACGTCATTCGCGGCCGCCGTTTTGAATCCCACCAGAAATTTCTGCCGGATGGCCTGACCCGCGTGGACGAATTTCCCACCCGTGATGCTGCCGAGATCCGTCTGATCAGCCAGATCCAGGGCCGCACCTACGCCAATATCTTCGGGTTGGTGGAACGCTTCATCAACGCCAAGGTGCTGGAAGTGAGCCAGCACCACTGGATGGGCGATCAGATTGCACTGGAAGCGCTGGTGCGATTCAGTGAGGAGGAACTCAAGCATCAGGAGCTGTTCCGCCGCATTGAAGGCCTGTGTGGTGACGTGATGCCCGCCGGTTACCACTTCGTGCCGGAGCCCAATGCCGTCGCTGCTGCCGTGCTGTCGAAAAGCACCTGGGCAGTGCTGGCGCTGACCTGTCATATCGAACTGTTTACTCAGGCGCATTTCAGGGAAAGCATCGCGCCGGATACCGCGCTGTCGGATCTGTATCGCGATGTATTCCGTTATCACTGGCAGGAGGAGGCCCAGCATGCGGTGCTGGATGAAATCGAATGGAAGCGCGAGGACATGGCGCTGAATCCGGCGCAGCGGGAACAGGCGGTCGATGATTTCATCGCGCTGGTGGGCGCGGTGGACGGCATCCTGCAGCAACAGGCGCAGGCCGACTGCGATTATTTTGCCGCGGTGTGTGGCCGCAGGCTGGATGCGCCGACGCTGGAGCGCTTTTATATCGCCTTCCTGCTGGCATACCGCTGGCAGTACATTTTTTCCGGCGTGCAGGTGCAGCGTTTCATGGATGTGCTCACCAGCATGATTACCGACGCACAACGTGATCGCATCAGCACTGCGCTGCAGGGATTGATCGTGCCTTTCGAACTGATGCAGGCTTGAGGGAGGACAACGTATGCTGCGGCTTGAATTCAACAAACTGGCCTGGTGGTACTGGCTGGTGGCAGATGTACTGCTGATGCTGGCGCTGTGGGTGGAGCGGGATTGTTTTGTCGTCGCGCTGGCGTTCAATCTGTTCCAGTTGTTGCACTTCATTCTGCGGCAACGTTCATTCACCGCGTTTCCCGTGCAGGTGCGTGCCGGTTACTGGTTGTGGTTGCTGGCGGGGCTGGCGCCCGGTCTGTTCTGGATGCACTGGATCCAGCTGGCCGGCACCAGCGCCATGCTGCTGTTTGGCTACTGCCCGCTGGCACGCATGCTGTCGCTGCTGCCCTGGAACCGGCGACAACCGTTCACGCTGCAATTCATGGTACGCACATTTCTGGTACCGCCCACCAGCGGTTCCATCCGGGACAATCCCCATCTGGTGACTCCGCCAACCTGATGTCCCGAGCAACGGGCATCCGTCTGTGGCCAGGCCGGCGCAGGCGCGGTTCGCTGCCGGTTCATGCAAACAGTTTTTGCCGGAACATGAAAAACACTGCGCCCAGCAGACACAATCCGGCCCACAGGAAATCCAGCGTGATTTTCTCTTTCATGTAGAAAATCGCGAATGGCACGAACACGCTGAGGGTGATCACTTCCTGCAGGATTTTCAGCTGCGCGACGTTCATCACTTCATGGCCGATGCGGTTGGCGGGCACCTGCAGCAGGTATTCGAACAGGGCGATGCCCCAGCTGACCAGCGCGGCGATGATCCAGGGCTTGTCTGCCAGGTTTTTCAGGTGGGCGTACCAGGCGAACGTCATGAAAACGTTGCTGCAGACCAGCAGCAGAATGGTGATCAGGGTGTGGTTCATGGGGTGCGACAACCGGATGGCCAACGGAAGCGCCAGTTATACGGGAGCCGTGCGGGTGCGGGCAAGTGCAACGCCAGCGCGACGGTGCCTTGTTACTGGCGATGTCCAGGCGCAGTCGGGCTGTGATATTCAGGGAAGACGTGTTTACAGCACGCCTTCCTCCTCGTCTTCCTCCGCGTTGGCCGCCGTCGCGCCGTTCCAGCCCAGGCCGGTGGCATGCGTGGCCAGGATGAAGTTTGCCAGCTTGTTGATGGTGGTGAGTTCGTACAGCACTGAAATCGGCACATCCAGTTTCAGCTGCTGCTTGATGCGGAATTTCAGTTCGGTCACCTGCAGGCTGTGGCCGCCCAGCTCAAAAAAACTCTGGTCGTTGCCAATCTCGGTTTTCTGCAGCAGGTCTTTCCAGATCTGGCCCAGGCGTTCGTGCAGGGTGGGCCGGTTGGCGGCACCTTCGGTTTCTTTTTCCTCGCGCAGGTACGCCATCAGATCCCGCAACAGCGCATTCACCTGATCGGTGCCGATGTGGGTGGGATCGAAGTGCACATCCAGGTTGATGCCGTCCAGCATTTCGGTGATCTGGATTTCGAACGGCGACAGCAGAATGCCCGGCTGGTGATGAATCACGCGGCGCACCTGGATCGGACTGGCGTCACCGGTGCCGGCCTCGAACCAGTGGTAATGAACCATGGGCGCACTGCTGCCCTGGGTGCACAGATCCAGGCTCAACTGCTCCGACACGGGTGAAAAGCGGGTGTGCAGGCGGTTCAGGCGCTGATTGAAGGCAAGCGGTTCGCGTTCATTGCTGGTGACCGGCACAAAATAGGGGAAAAAGCCCGGCAGGGTTTCGAATTGCTCGTCACGCAGCTGGGGGGCGCTGAACCAGTACAGGATTTCCTGGTGCGACAGCCAGCCCTGCAGGCAGCGATGGATGGCATCCCCCATCCAGTTCTTGATGCTCTCGCCACCGCTGATGCGCGCCTGGATGAAATCGTTGTCGAGGAACAGGGACTGCTGCTGCGGCAGCACGCCGGCCAGCGGCTTGTTGCGGGCCACGCTGTCCAGAGAGCGGGGCTTGAGGCGCGCCCATTCCTGGGCCAGGAATTTCTGTTCCAGTACCTGGGCGGACCACTGGGTATAGCGGTTCAGCAGAGCGCTGTCGGTGGCGTGGATCGAATCCGGCGTGGCATTGCCGGAAGCCAGTGCCAGCACCTGGCTGGCCAGGAACAGCAGGGAACCGGAATCCAGCAGCAACGGGTGACTGGCCAGTAACAGGTGGCTGACGTTTTCCTCAGCGTGCAGGCAGGCCAGTTGCAGTGCCTGGGCCGGATCGCCGGCCAGCTGGGTGCAGGCTGCTTGCAGGTCGGCGGCCGTGTCAGCGGTGGAAGCAAAGGTGCGCAGTGAAAGCGGCTGGTCGAGGCTGGCGAAGGCCTTGCGTTCGCTGTCGAAGCGTACCCGCAGTCCGTTGTGCCGGTCGCTCAGCAAGGCAACCGCGGCACGCAGTGCGGTCAGGCAAAGAGGGCCTTCGATAAACAGTTCCAGAATCCGGTTCTGGGTGGTTTCGGTCAGCAGCGGGAGCAGGGCAGTCTGGGCCGGGCCCAGCGCCAGGGTGTCACCTGAGTGATCGACTGTTTCTGCCGCGGGGCGACGGGCATTGGTGAGCTTGCGCTGCCGCAGCTTGTCGAACAGGGCCTGGCGCTGTTCGGGGCTGAGTTCGGCAAAGGCAGCAGTGGTTTTGGTGGACGACGTCATGGGCGAAGCGCTCTTGTTTTTTTTCTTGTCTGAGTTACACCCGGTGTCAATTCCCGGATGTGGCGGTCTTCGGCGTCCGTGCCGGAAACATGGTCCCCCGCTCCCTGCGTCGACTGCCAGCCCGTGCGGGCTTCAAGGCAGCCTTGCCCAGCGTCTATCCACTTTCGGGAACGGCCCAATATGACCGTAATCCCGTGGCCCCTAGCAGGTAGAGCTGGCAGCGCTATTATTTCCCAACGGCTCACACAAGACTTGTATAAGGTGGACATTAGGGTATCCAAAACGGCTTGATTTGTTTAGGAGTTTTGTCACGTTAAGTTGCAGTTTGTAAGTAGGCATCATTTCAGCGTGCAGATGTCCTGGCAGACCAGTATGGCAGATTGTTTTTTGCTCAGCCTATGTTTATGGCAACGATGTTTACCAGTGCCAGAGCGCCTCGGCAGTCAAGGACCGTCCCGCTTGCGGGTAGTCCTCCGGAATGAACGGGGTGGCGAAAGGCGCCGACGGCCCCGCGCTCGGTTCCCGCACGTTGGCGTCTGCCAGGTTGCGCAGGTTCAGCATCAGGTCCAGCTGGTGCCACAGGTTCTGGCGTGACAGGGTCAGGTTGAGCTGTGCGTAGTCCTGCAGGGGAGGGCGCGGATCCCCGGCCACCCGCAGCTGCTTGCCCACCCACAGCAGTTCCGTGTTCCAGTGCCAGTCCGGCAGGAATTCCCATTCCAGCCGCAGATAGGCATCTTCCCCCGGCGCTTCGCCCACATCGGAATCGGTGTTGATGTCGGTGGCGACCTGATAGCTGTAGTTCGCCACCAGGCGCAGGATGGCCA
>JBMOPR010000580.1:0-11682 GCA_049323075.1 Pseudomonadota bacterium | reverse complement strand
CTGCGCGATATCGTGCGCATCGCTGACAATGAAGTGAACCCCGAATGGCTGGGTCTCACCGAGCGCGACCGGGACCGGATCTGGGGTGGGGTGGAAGCGCTTTACCGTACCGGTGCCTATCCGGCGCTGTCGATCTGCATCCGCCGCCATGGCGAGATCCTGCTGAACCGCTCCATCGGGCATGTGCGTGGCAATGGCCCAGGCGACGTCGACCCCAAAGTGATCGCCACACCGGACACGCCGTACTGCCTGTTCTCCGCGTCCAAGGCCATCACCGCCATGCTGGTGCACCTGCTGGAAGAGCAGGGCAGGATCAACCAGCTGAATCCGGTCAGCTATTACATTCCTGAGTTCGCCGCCAACGGCAAGAAGCGGATCACGGTGCAGCAGATTCTGGCGCACCGGGCGGGCATTGCGTCGTTCAAGGATATCGATCCGGAAATGCTGTTCGATCATGACGCCATCATGAATCTGATCTATTCCGCCAAACCCACCAACCTGCACGGACGTGAGCTGGCCTATCACGCGCTGACCGGCGGCTATGTGTTGGGCGAGCTGGTGCAGCGCGTCACTGGTGCGAGCATCAAGGAATATCTGCGGGTGAATGTGCAGGAACCGATGGGCTTCCGCAATTTCAATTACGGTGCACCGGATGCGGTGTACCCGGAAGTGGCGCGCAATTATCTGACCGGCTTTCCGGTGGTGTTTCCGGTGAAGCAGTTCATCAAGCGCATTCTGGGCGCGGATCTGCAGACGGCGATCGATCTGTCGAACGATCCGCGTTTTTACCAGCAGATCATTCCGGCGGGGAACATTACGGCCACGGCGGAGGAATGCTCGCGCTTTTTCCAGTGTCTGCTCAACGGCGGTGAATACGATGGCAAGCGCATCTTCCAGCCGGTGACGATCGAGCGCGCGGTGCGGGAAGTGAGTGCCACGCAGTTCGACAGCACGCTGCTGGCGCCCATGCGTTACAGCGCCGGCATGATGCTGGGCAATTATCCGATTGGGCTGTTCGGTCCGGCCACGCCGTCGGCTTACGGCCATATCGGTCTCACCAACAATTTCTGCTGGGCCGATCCGGAGCGGATGATTGCGGTGTCGCTGCTGACGTCCGGCAACCCGGTGCTGGGTTCGCATATCCCGCGCCTGGCCATGTTGCTCACGGCGATTTCGCGTCGCTGCAAAAAGGTGTTTCGTGCCTGATTGAACGTGTTTCAGTAGTACCAACAAAAACGGGAACCTCGGTTCCCGTTTTTGTTTTGCGATGACCTGTTTAACGAATCAGAACAGCTTGCACTTGTCGAACACCACCACCGGGCCCAGGGCCAGCACCAGCGTTGCGTAATCAATGCAGCGCACGCCGCCATTGCCCTCGCTGCGGATCAGGCTGGCGTCGGTGAGGGTGCGCAGTGCCGTCATGCCGGTGGTGACACCATTGCGGGAAATATCCAGCGCCAGCAATCCGTTCAGCGCACTCAGCGGTGTCACGTTGGTAATCTGGTTGCGCGCCAGCGACAGGCCCTGCAGTTGCTGCAGGCCCGCCAGCGTGGTGGCATCGGCAATCAGGTTCTGGTCCAGTGCCAGCGACAGCAGTTGCGGCATGGCTGCCAGTGCCGAAGGATCGCTGATGCTGTTGTTGTACGCCGCGATATTGCGGATCGTTTCTGACGCGGCCAGCGCGTCCAGCGAGGTTAGCCCGTTGTTGGACAGGCTGACGGTATGCAGCAGCGGCATCTGCGTCAGCGGGGTCAGATCGGCCACGGCGTTGTTGTCCAGCGATACGGATTGTGTCAGCGCAAACTGTTCCAGTCCGGTCAGACTGCGGATATTGCGGTCCAGACAGTAAATTACATCGAACTGTTCCAGGTGGGTAAAGCCGGTTTCTTTCAGGCAGGCGCGCAGGGCCGTGTCGTTCACCAGGCTGAAGTCCGCGCGGGGGCCGATGTGGATGGTAACAGTGCGCACCGTGTTGAAGACGGTGTTGTTGGGGCCGCTGGCGAAGGCGGTGAGGCGGTAGGTGGTGGTCTCGGTCGGATACACCTTCAGGCTGCCTTGCGGTTCCACTGCGCCGATGTCCGGTTCGATGGTGACGCCGGTGAGCTGGAATTCGTCGTCGGTTTCGCCGGTGATGTTCCAGGTCAGCTGGCCATATTCATTGCCGCTGGCATCCAGCAGGGATTGTCCGGTGAAGGTGACGACGGGTTTGCAGGACGACAACAGCAATGTCGTCAGCAGGATGAAAAATGGCATTCCCCGGCGGGAAAGAACACGCAGGCAGTTCATGGGGGCTGGGCTCCTGTTTTTTTTATGGGATGAGCGTGTGACGCAGGTGTGACTATCGAACTGCCTAATCGATGCTGGCATTGAGTGTAATGGATGATATGCATTAGCACGAGCTATCAGCAGACGAGCGTGCAGGTCTCGCGCTGGTTTTCTGCAGCCTGTTAGAATCCCTCATCCCCGCGCACTGAGGAATTGAATCCATGCCGTCATTTTCCAAACCCCTTGTTTGTTTTTTGCTCCTGGCCACCGCCGCCTGTGCCAGCAAGCAGCAGGTGATCATCGATCCGGCCGGTGTCGACATGGGCAAGTACCAGCAGGATCTGACAGAGTGCCAGCAGATCTCCGAGCAGGTGGAACAGAAGGCCGCCGGTGGCGCGGTGGCCGGTGCGGTGGTGGGTGGTCTGGTGGGCGCGGCGCTGGGTAACAGCGGCACGGCCGGACGCATGGCCGGTGCCGGCGCCGTGGTGGGCGGCGCCAGCGGTGTGGGCGCCACCCAGCAGGAGAAAGATCAGGTGGTGAAAAACTGCATGCGCAATCGTGGCTATTCAGTTTTGAACTAAGAACCAGTCTTGAACTAAGAACCAGCACTGAACTCAGTGTCGGTGCTGAACTGAACCCTCATCCGACAACCAGGTCGCTCAGCGCGCCGCAGTTTCGCTACCGTACTTGGGCGGAATCGCGGCCACCGAACGGGACAGTGCCACGTTACGTCCCAGCAGGTGACGGTAGATCGCCTGATAGGTGACGATATTCTTCACGTAATCGCGGGTTTCCTTGAACGGGATGGTTTCGATCCAGATGTCGCCCGGTGCCGGGGTGACGTCCGGTTGCCAGGCCCGCGCCCGCCCGGGTCCGGCGTTGTAGGCAGCGGTCGCCAGCACGATGTTGCCGTCAAACTGGTCCGACAGCTGCTTCAGGAAGAAGGTGCCCATCTCGATATTGCGGTCCGGCTCCAGCAGCTGTTGCAGGCTGGGGGCACGCGTCCGCATGGAACGTGACAGCAGTTTGGCGGTGGCCGGCATGATCTGCATGATGCCCAGTGCACCCACCGGCGATTTTGCCGCTGGCATGAAAGCGCTTTCCTGCCGGATCACCGAGTACACCCAGTCAGGGTCCAGGCCCCGGCTTTCCGCGTGCTTGAGCACCTCATCCTTGTACAGGGTGGGGAAGCGGATTTCCAGGTTGTCGAAGGCGGTGGACTGCACCGCCGCCAGCAGCGCCGGATTGTGCCAGCCCCAGATATAGGCCAGGTGCGCCGCTGCGCCCCGTTCCTTGGGGCTCATGCGGTTGATCATGTGATGCCATTCCAGCCGCGACTGAAAGGTTTCCCCCAGCAGATACAGTTCCCGCGCCCGGCGGATGCCGGCCTTGCGGGTGAGGGCGCGCAGTTCCTCTTCCGTCACCTGGCTGGTGATCTGGTTCAGCTGCAGCGGCTGCTTGAGGCGTTCGCTGGCGAGGAAGCCGTAGAAGCTGCGTTCGCGGGAGATGGTCTTGAAAGTCTCCTCGGGCTTCTGGATCGGGAACACTTGGCGCAGGACGGATTCCGGCAGCAGGGTGAAGGTGGAGTAAGGGTTGTACAACGCATTCAGGTAGCGCTGGTGAAAGCCCAGCACGTCGCGGCGGTTGTCGCGGGTGCGGATGCGGGGCTGATTGGCGGGGTCCAGCGGGCCGACATGCTGATCCGCCCGGGCGATCCAGTAGCGCCAGTCCTGCAGCTGGCGATCCTTTTCCCCCAGCAGTGCCAGCGAGCGGCGGGCCTGAGGCCAGTCGCGCTGGCGCAGGGCGGTGCGCACGGCCATGGGTGCCAGGTATTCGTTGCCCGCGTACTGGGCGGCCTGCACCAGCCAGTAACCGGCCTCGGGAGCCTGGTTGGCACCCAGCACGTAGGCGAATTCGCCGGTGACAGCCCGCTTTTCGTCGGTGCTGAAGCGGAACATGCGTTCGTACTGGGGCCACAGCTGCAGCGCCAGGGCGCTGTTTTGCCGGATCAGGCGCGAGAAGCCGGTCACCAGCAGCGGCCGGGCGGCGTCGCCCAGTGCCCGGTAGCGGCTGCTGTCGCGCAGCCGTTTCGGGTCCCGCACCAGTTCCCGCCATTCCCGCGACAGGGCCTGTTGCTGTTTGGGCAGGTAGACTTCCAGATTCTTGGCCAGCTGGTATTGCTGCTGCTCCATGGCCAGCCGGGTGCGTTCCCAGGCCAGGCTGCTGGTGATGCCCTTGGCGGATTTCCAGGCGGCGAACAGAGGATCGCAGGCCTTGTCCTGGGGGGTTCCCACCAGCCACAGTTTGCGCGCGCCGGCAAAGGCCTGGTCGCGCTTGCCGGTCTGGTGCAGGGCCCAGTAGTACTGGCATTCGAAGCGGGCGCCATACTGCCCCGGCTGGTATTCCGCCAGGTAGTTTCTCCAGTTCTGCTGGATGGCCTGCATCTGCACGTACTGCTGGCGCAGGCGGGTGGCCAGGATGGAATCGCCGAAGCGGGCGATGTAGTTGTCCACTTCCTGCCGGCTGACGGCACCGATGTAGTGGCTGTATTCCCTGTATTTCAGGTCAGGATAGAGCGCGTAGTCCTTCAGCTTTTCCGCCGCAGCCTGATATTCGGGGCGGGGCTTCTTGCCCAGCATGGCGAGGGTCTGGCGGTAGGCTGCACGCTGGGATTCCCACTGTTTTTCCTGGGCATCCGTGATCGGCAGCAGGTTGGCGGCACGGGCTGGAAGGCAAAACTGACAGAAGAAACACAATACTAATAAGGGTAACGTTATACGCATGGACATACTGGCAACGAATGGCTAACTCAAGCGTAGATGGGGCGATAGAAATTGCCATCCATTATGAACCAGTCCCGGGAATACATTTCAATAATTTTCAGCTGCTTATTTCACCTGCGCTAAATGGCCTTGCGTATGGGCCGCAACGGGCGTGACGGTATCCTGACACCGGGGCCGGCAGTAAAAAAACGGCTGACGCGGTTGTGGACCCGGCGGGGAACGCTAAACTTAAATTCATGTCAGACTGTTTTTTGCGCGGCCGGGGATTATGGAAAAGCGAATCAGAGAAAAACGGGTCATCAAACGCCACCATCTGCGTTACTACCTGAGCGTTTACAATCGCAAGACAGGCAAGCCCATCGGTTACATCGTCAATATTTCCACCGAGGGGATGCGTCTGGTCAGCCATATACCGTTGCTGACGCACAGCGTGTTTCAGTTCCGCATCAAGTTGCCCCGGGAAATAGAGGGCGCACGCAACATCGATTTCGACGCCCTCAGCTGCTGGTGTCGGCCGGATGTCAGCCCCGACTGCTTCGATACCGGCTTCAAGCTGATCGACGCGCCCCAGGAACTGCTGGACCTGATTGAAGGCCTGACCCAGTATTTCAGCTTCAAGCTCGATTGATTCACACTTCCGCTGGCCAGGGACACGGCCGGCTTGCGCCCGCGCCTCCCTGTTGTCAGAATCCCTTTCATTGTCTGATTTTTGTTCCGTTTCATCCGTCAAGCGAAAGCGTCCTATGAACCGAATTCCAATGTTGCTGCCGCGCGTGCTGATGGCCGTGTTGCTGATGCTGCTGAACAGCGTTGCGCAGGCCCTTCCCGCCGAGATCGAGGCCGATCGTCTGGTGCTGGCGGCGGAAGAGAAAATTGCCCAGCAGGATTTTGATGGTGCCCGCCAGTATCTGGAGCGGGTTGCGCCACTGAAAGTGGAACCCAAGCCTGTCTATTACTATCTGTACGGCCAGGTGCTTCTGAACGACAGCAAGCTGGAGGATGCAGACGCCCAGCTGGCGCAGTATGTGAAAAAAGCCGGGCGGGAAGGGGAGCATTATGAGGCCGCCCTGCGCCTGCTCACCCAGATCGAGGAGCAGCTGCGTTCGCAGGCGGCGGTGGCCAGCACCCGCGAGAAGCCGGCTGATCCCAAGGCGGCCAGTATCGAAGCCGCCGATCCCGAGGGCAAGGCGTACGATGACCGGGTCCGCCAGCGTTTCCCCGCCGCCTCACTGCAGGAATCCCTGGTGCTGGCGGCCAATGGTGTGCTGCGCGCTCATACCTACCTGGAGGGCAAGATCAAGAATCCGGAAACCTCCAACCGGGAAGGTTACAGTGTCTCGGTGAAGGCGCCGTCGGAACTGCTGGTCACGAAAACGTCCCGCAATGTTGCCGTTAACAACGGTCAGGCCGAATTGTCGGTGGAGAAGTTCAATGCCTTCGGTGTCAGCCCGTTTGTGTCCTACCGCTGCAGTGCCATCAGCGACAGTTGCGTACTGCAGAACCCCGTCAGCGGCGATGACTGGATCCGTATCGCCAACAATGAGGCTGCGGCGCGCGAGCTGGCCACGGCACTCACCCGTCTGATCAAGGCGCTGCAGCGCTGATCCTGCTTGCCGGGCGTACCGCAGCGTTTGCGCCCGGCGCTTCATAAAAAATTCATCAACTGTTAGGCAAAGCTAAACCCTGCGTTCATATTGGATCGCTAGTGTCATCGCGGATCGCACTTTTTTTCCGAGGAGAACCCGATGAAATTCCATTGGCGGCACGACACCTGCGTACCACGCACTGCACCTCCCACACCGTTCCGGTATTCAAAATCCGCGTTGCTGCCTTGTGCGCTGACGCTGTCGCTGCTGGCACCGGCGGCACAGGCTGATCTGTTTTTCTCGGAATACGTTGAAGGCAGCAGCAACAACAAGGCGCTGGAAATTTTCAACAGTGGCGACGCGGCAGTGAATCTGTCGGGCTACCACGTTTTCATGTCGTTCAATGGCGGCTCCACCACTGCCACGATCAACCTGACCGGCACCATCGCGCCGCATGATGTATTTGTGCTGGCTCACGCCAGTGCCAATGCCACCATACTGGCGGCGGCGGACCAGACCAGCAGTGCCAGCTGGTACAACGGCGATGATGCGATCCTGCTGCGAAATGGCAGCACCGTGATCGACAGTATCGGCCAGCTCGGCGTCGATCCCGGTGCCGAGTGGGGCAGCGGACTTGTCAGCACCGCCGACAATACCTTGCGTCGCAAGGCCTCCGTGGTCACCGGCGACACCATCAATAACGATGCCTTTGATCCGGCGCTGGAATGGGACGGTTTCGCCCAGGACACCTTCAGCGGTCTGGGCAGCCATGCAGGCGGCGGTGGGGGCGGTCAGACCGGGGGCAACTGTGGTGATTCCTATACGCTGATTTCGGCAATCCAGGGCAGTGGTGGCACCAGCCCGCTGGTGGGCAGCACGGTCAGCGTCGAAGGCATCGTGGTGGCGGATCTGCAGGGCGCTGGCCAGCTGGGCGGCTTCTTCCTGCAGCAGGCCGATGCGGAAGCCGACGGCAATGCGGCTACCTCGGAAGGTATTTATGTGTCCGGTGGCACCACGGCAGTGAATCCGGGCGACCATGTCCGTGTCACGGGCGCCGTGGCGGAAAACTATGGCATGACGCAACTGGCGGCCACTGCTGTCACCGTGTGCGCCACGGGGCAGGCAATGCCCGCGGCCGCAAACGTCAGCCTGCCGGTGAACACACTCACTGCGCTGGAACCGTACGAAGGCATGCGGGTGACATTGCCGCAGGCGCTCACTGTGTCGGAAACCTTTGGACTGGGCCGCTACGGCCAGGTGCTGCTGTCGAACGGCCGCCTGCTGCAGCCCACCAATGTTGTGGCGCCCGGTGCTGCTGCCAATGCTTTGCAGGCACTGAACAACCTCAACCAGATCCTGCTGGACGATGGCAGCAACCTGCAGAATCCCGATCCAGTGATTTTTCCCGAGCCGGGTCTGTCTGCCGCCAATACCCTGCGTGGCGGCGATACAGTGACAGGTGTCCAGGGCGTACTGGCCTACGATTTCGGCGAATACCGCGTGATTCCCACCCAGACGCCCGCGTTCGTGCACAGCAATCCCCGCCCCGCCGCGCCGGTGGCACCGGCGGGCACCAATCTGAAAGTGGCCAGCTTCAACGTGCTGAATTATTTCAACGGCGATGGCCTGGGCAGTGGCTTCCCCTCGTCGCGCGGTGCCGACACTGCGGAGGAATTCCAGCGTCAGACCGCGAAAACCGTCAGCGCGATTCTGGGCCTGAATGCCGATGTGATCGGCCTGACTGAAATCGAGAATGACGGCTACGGCGCCTACAGTGCCATTGCCCAGCTGGTGCAGTCGCTGAACCTGGCCGTCGGTGCCAGCGTGTATTCCTACGTGAATCCCGGTGTCAGCCAGATTGGTACCGACGAAATCGCGGTGGGCTTTATCTACCGCAACGACCGCGTGGCGTTGCAGGGCAGTGCAGCGATCCTGGATGCGTCTGTCGATCCGCAATTCATCGACACCCGCAATCGTCCGGCACTGGCACAGACCTTCCGTCCGCTTGCCAGCAACAACCGCATCACGGTGGTGATCAATCATCTGAAATCCAAAGGTTCCGCCTGCGATGATCTGGGCGATCCGGATACCGGCGACGGCCAGGGCAACTGCGCCCAAACCCGCACGGCGGCCGCCCAGGCGCTGGTGGACTGGCTGCAAACCGATCCCACTGGCAGCACCGATGCCGACTACCTGATCATCGGCGACCTCAACGCCTACGCCAAGGAAGACCCGATCATGGCCATCACCGGCGCGGGCTATGCGGATCTGATCGCGCGCTTTGCCGGCGCCAATGCCTATTCCTATGTGTTCGATGGTCAGGCCGGTTACCTGGACCACGCCCTGGCCAGCCCCGCGCTGACAGCACAGATACTGGGCGCCAGTGACTGGCACATCAACGCCGACGAACCCATCTCGCTGGACTACAACACCGAATTCAAGAGCGTCTCCCAGCAAACATCGTTCTACGCGGCGGATGCATTCCGCTCGTCCGACCATGATCCGCTGATCGTGGCCGTGCGCCTGGTGCCCGATCTGGATGGTGACGGCGATGTCGACAACAACGACATTCAGATCGTGACGGCAGCACGCAACACCGCTGCGCTCAACAGCGATCCCCGGGACATCAACCGCGACGGCATCATCAACGTGACGGACGCCCGCGCCCTGTCACTGCAATGCACCCGCGCCCGCTGCGCCATCAACTGATTGGGGGAGTCTCTTTGTGAATAGTCTCTTTATGAAAAACCGCTTTGTTAGAAACCGTATTGTGAAAAAAACGGCAACGCTGAAGAACAACGAAAGCCGCAAAAAATCCGCTCTGAAGCAGGCGATCGTGTGCGCACTGCTGACCGGCTCGCTGCTGGGTGCAGGTTCGGCCAGCGCGCTGACCGTCGAGATGGTGCCGGCGACGGGCAGTATTGCGCTGGGTGGCAGCCTGCAGATCGACGTGCGTGTCGGCGACCTGACGGATCTGGCAGCGCCATCCCTGGGAGCCTACGACCTCAATGTGCTGTTCGACGCTGCCGCGTTGCAATACAGCCATGTCAGCTGGGGCAACCAGCTTGACCTGGAACAACTGGGCAGCCTGACGCTGGAAGACAGCGGCAATGCCGGCAACGGGCTGCTCAATCTGGCGGAAATTTCCTACGACACCATCGGCACGCTGAACGATTTGCAGGCCGGCAACATCACCCTGTTCAGCCTGTTTTTTACCGCCGTTGAATTGGGCAATACGCAGGTGGGGCTGGATGTGCTGGCGCTGTCGGATGCCGGGGGCTCCGCGCTGACAGCCGATGCTGTGTCGGGCGCCGAAGTCGCGGTGGTGCCGGTGCCGGCAGCACTGCCGTTGCTGGCCAGCGGACTGCTGCTGTTGCTGGGCCGGATGCGCCGTCGCGGCTGAGGGCTCGCACAATCCGGACAGCGGGCGCTGTACTCTGGTGCCCGCTGTCAGCCGGCGGTTTCCAGCCAGCGCCGTCCTGCTGGCCGCCTTCCCGCTCAACTCCCCCTGTCCACTGACCCGGTTGATGCCGCCCCCCGATCTTTTTTGCCATCGACTGACCAGTCGCACCCATGCACAATGACATGCGGGCTTGGGTCCGGCGTTGATCTGTCTGCCGTTTCGCCCCCCATTATTCGAACAAGCAACCAGTTGGACATTGGGTTTGGACGCTGCCTCCGTGCCGTCCGGATTCCCCTGAGGAAACCGATTTATGGATCTGACCATCAAGCCGGAATACCGGCAGTTCCGCGAGGAAGTGCGCGCTTTTCTGGAAGCCAACCTGACGCCCGACCTGCGTGAAGCAGGCCGGCTGGCCACCAGCGTGTTCCATGATGTGGAGCGCAGCATGGCGTGGCAGAAAATACTGCACAAGAAAGGCTGGGCTGCGCCGCACTGGCCGCAAGCGTATGGCGGTACCGGCTGGGACGTGGTGCAGCGCGCCATTTTCGCCGAGGAATGCCTGATGGCGAACGCGCCTGCCGGCATCCCCATGGGCCTGCACATGTGCGGCCCCTGCATCATCGGCTGCGGCACCCAGGAGCAGAAGGATTACTACCTGCCGCGCATCCTGTCCGGCGAGGATTTCTGGTGTCAGGGTTATTCCGAACCAGGTGCCGGTTCCGATCTGGCGTCGCTGCAGTGTTCGGCAGAATCCGACGGCGACGACTACATCATCAACGGCACCAAGATCTGGACCACCTACGCGCATTACGCCAACAAGATTTTCTGTCTGGTGCGCACCAACAAGAACTGCAAACCCCAGGAAGGCATCACCTTCCTGCTGATCGACATGAACACGCCCGGCATTACCGTGGAGCCGATCATCGGCCTCGATATGATCCGTGAGCAGAACACCGTGTTTTTCGACAACGTGCGGGTGCCCAAGGCCAACCGCATCGGCGCGGAAAATGCCGGCTGGACCGTGGCGAAATACCTGCTGATGTTCGAACGCGGTGGCCAGGAATACGCGCCGGCGTTGCATTACGCACTGAGCCGGGTGAAGGAAATCGCAGAGCAGGAAGCCGGTTCGTTCGGCGGCAAACTGAGCGACGATGCCGCGTTCATGCGCCGCGTGCACGAAGTGGAAATCGAAATCACCGCGCTGGAATTCACCGAGAACCGCATCAAGGCGGCGCTGGGCAGTGGCCAGAGCCCGGGCGCGCTGGCATCGATGACAAAAATCCTCGGCACCGAAATCAGCCAGAAAGTTACCGAACTGGCGATTGAAGCCGTGGGTGTTTATGGCCTGCCGCTGCAGGTGGAGGCGATCCAGCCTGGCGCCAGGCTGCCGTTCGTGGGGCCGGAATATGCCCTCACCGCGATGCCGCGTTATCTGAACACACGCGCCACCACGATTTACGGCGGTTCCAACGAAGTGCAGCGCGGCATCATCGCGAAAATGGTGCTGGGTTTGTAAGGAATGTGCGAAGTGTGCGTGAGGCACTAGTCGAAGCTGGACGCTTTGCAGCATGGGTGAGCAGGATAAGGAAAAGCATTGCTTTTCCCCTGCGAACGCCACGAACCTGTAGGTGAGTGGCCGGCCCCG
>JBMOPR010000579.1:0-11768 GCA_049323075.1 Pseudomonadota bacterium | reverse complement strand
GGTATTCACGTTCCGGCAAAACCTGCAGCGGTATTTTCCCGCGTTCAGTTTCTCGATCATCACACTCATCGGCGTGACCAACGCCGTCATTACCGTTTACAGCCGGTACCAGGGCGTGGCGCTGCCCTACGAGAGCCTGATGGTCATCATCATGGTGGCCTTTTCCCTGGGCGGCATGCAGTTCCGGCGGGCGCTGACCTGCGCCAGCATCGTGGCACTGTCCTATATCAGCCTCGCGCTGATCTACCTGCCGGTGGGCGCGGGCCAGTACCATAATTACTTCTATATCTTCGCCACCACGCTGGTGGGCGCCGTCAGCGGTTACACGCTGGAATACCAGGTACGGCTGGGCTTCCTGCAGCGCGGTGCGCTGAAGAACCTGGCCAAGACCGATCCGTTGACCGGGCTGTACAACCGCGGCGCCATCAACCAGAAACTCAACCATCTGATTTATTACGCGTTCCGCGAACGCAAGCCCATCACGCTGCTGCTGGTGGATGTGGATTTCTTCAAGAACTACAACGACTTCTATGGACATATCCAGGGCGATAACTGTCTGATCCGGCTTGCCGGCGCACTGGCAAGTTGCTGCAAGCGACCGCTGGATTTTGCCGGTCGCTACGGCGGTGAGGAATTTCTGGTGATGTGGTTCGATGCTGAACCCAACGAAGCCGAAGCCTTCGCCCGCCGCGTGCGGGAATCCATCCGGGAATTGGGGATTCGTCATGATGCTTCGGGCGTCAATAGTGACGTAACCATATCCGGTGGCATGGTAACGGGCGTGCCTGACAGCCAGCATCTCACCGAAAAGCTGCTGCACCAGGCCGACCAGTGCCTGTACCGCGCCAAGGAATCCGGACGCAACCGCATCATCGTCCAGGATTTCGGCGACGACAAAAGCATCGCGCACATCATTAAATGAACGTACGCCCACTCGGTTTCAAATAACCCGGCCCTTTAACATTGCGCCTCTTGATTCCATTTGGTTCTTTCAACGAAAGAACGGCGCCTTTTGCCATCACTGACTAAACTGAATAAATAAGGGGTAACCCGCAGCAAAGCCGTGGCGAGAGAAAAACCGAGTGACAAAACGTGTTCTGAACCCGAGCGCATGGAAGCTGGCACTCTGCCTGATACTGGCATGGTGCTGCACCAGCGTGGCATCCGCCGCTGAAACCATTGCACTGGATGACAACAGCGACCAGCTCAACCTGGTGCATCATGTCGAATACCTCGTGGATGACAGCGGCAAACTCACTGTCAACGACGTGCAGGACTCCACGCGGGACCGCGAATGGCAGCGTCCTGTCAACGTCATCGACAATGTCAACTTCGGTTACACCAGCGCCAGCTACTGGTTCCGCTTCCGCCTGCACAACGACACCACGCACACCATCGCCAAGCAATTGGAAATCGGTTACCCGGTGCTGGATTACATCGATGTCTATCAGCAGTTCAGCAACGGCAACAGCGTCAATCTGAGCATGGGTGACAAACGGCCGTTTCAGGATCGCCCGGTCAACCACCGCAATTTCATCATGCCCCTGAAACTGCAGCCGCAGGACATGGTGGATATTTATATTCGCGTGCACACCACCAGTTCGATGCAGGTACCGCTGATGCTCTGGCGCGATACCACTCTGCTGGAAGCGGCACAGGCCGAGATGCTGGGGCTGGGCATCTACTACGGCACCATGGTGGTCATGATCCTGTACAACCTGTTCGTATTCCTGTCGGTGCGCGAAGCCAACTATCTCTATTACGTGCTGTATGTCGCCTGCATGGCGCTGTTCCTGGCCAGCCTCAATGGCGTTTCCTATCAGTACCTGTGGCCCACCGGCATCTGGTGGAACGATCAGAGCATTGTATTTTTTCTGGCTGGTGTGGTGCTGTTTGCCGCGTTGTTCACCATCAATTTCCTGCGCATTCACGAAGTGTTCCCGCGCCTGCGGATTGCCGCCAACGGGGTTGTCGTGATCAGTGCCGGCGTGATGCTGGCCACCTTGTTCCTGCCATATTCCACCATGATATCGGTCGTGATTGCCTGGGCTGTGGCCGGCATCTCCCTGGCCATCCTGTTCGGTTCATACCGCTGGCTGAATGGCGATTCATCCGCCAAGTATTATTGCATCGCCTGGTACACCATGCTGTTTGGTGGTGTGATTCTGGCGCTCAACAAATTCGACATGGTGCCGCGCAATTTCTTTACCGAAAACGCCACCCAGTTCGGTTCGGCGCTGGAAGTGATCCTGCTGTCGTTTGCGCTGGCTGACCGGCTCAATGTGGAGAAGCGCCGCCGTTTCGAAGCGCAACTGCAGGCCCTGGAGCATGAGCGCGTTGCCCGCCTGGCCCAGGCCGAAGCACTGCAACAGGAAAAAAATGCGCGCCTGGCGCAGGAAAAGGCATTGCTGCATGAGCGCGAGGCCCGCAACGCCCAGGACAAGGCGCTGGAAATCCAGATGCGCGCCAACGAAACCCTGGAGTACAAGGTCAAGGAACGCACTCACGAACTGGAAATTGCCAACAAGCGGCTGGAAGAGCTGACCTATACCGACGGTCTGACCGGCATTCGCAACCGGCGCTACCTGAACCGCGCACTGGAACGGGAATTCTCCCGCGCCAAACGGGAAAAGCTGCCACTGTCGCTGCTGCTGATCGATATCGATCACTTCAAGCAGTTCAATGACAAGTACGGTCATCTGGTGGGTGATGATTGCCTGCGCACGGTCGCCACCACCATCGAAGATTCCGCCCTGCGGGAAAACGATATTGTCGCGCGCTATGGTGGCGAGGAATTCTGCGTGTTGCTGCCCAACACAGATCAACCTGGCGCCCATCAGGTGGCAGAACTGATCCGGCAGCGGGTTCAACAGGCGGATTTTCAGGTGGGCGGCACAGCAGTCACCATCACCGTCAGCGTTGGACTCACCACCTGCATTCCCGAACGCCACCACGAAATTGACCAGTTCGTCGCCGCTGCGGACAGCGCGCTTTACTCATCAAAACGCAACGGGCGCAATCAGGTGACCGCTGAACTGCCCTCATTCGGCCCCAACCTGCAACCGGCACCCGGTCCTGCCGCCTCATGATGCGAATGCTGCAGCGCTTACTTCCGCCTCTGGTGCTGCTGCTTGCTTCCTTCACCAGCCTTTGCAGCCAGGCCAGCACCGGCCTGGTGCTGGACAGTTCGGTCACCAATCTGCGCCTGAACGGCCAGCTGCAATTTTTCGAGGACAAAAGCAATCGCCTGCGGGTGGAAGACATCGCGCAACAATTGCCGGCTTTTCACATTTATGAAAAGGATTCGGTGAACGAAGGCTATTCCAGCAGTGCCTGGTGGTTCAGTTTCCAGCTCTACAACAACGAACAGATGCCGATTCACTGGTGGCTGGATATCAGTTACCCGCTGCTCGACGAAGTTGAACTGTATGAACTGGATCCGGCCACCGGCAGCATTCGCAGTATCGCACTGACCGGCGATACCCGCCCCCTTTCCAGCCGCAGCGCCAAAACCGGCACTTTTGTGTTTCCACTGCAGCTTCAACCGCAGCGGGAATACCGTTACCTGCTGCGTGTGTGGACCACGGGCACGATTGCCGTGCCGATGGAATTGCACAGCAGCACCGCGTTCGTCGGATACTATGGAGACCAGCGCCTGCTGACCGGCATTTACCACGGCGGCGCGCTGTTTCTGATGCTGTACAACATCGGGCTGCTGGTAGCGGTACGCGAGCGCCTGTATCTGTATTACGTGATGTACGTGGCCTGCTTCCTCATCACTACCTTTACCGCAACCGGCGTTGGCTTTGAGTTTCTCTGGCGCGACCAGTACTGGTTTCAGTCCGGCGCCATGCCGGTCACCGTGATATTGACCTGCATCTTCGGAATGCTGTTTTCCCGCAACCTGCTGGCACTGGGCGAACGCTCAGCGCTGCTGTTCCGGATATCCCAGTACATTTTGATATTCAATTTCATGGTGCTGGTGCTGAGCGTAGCGCTGCCCTACACCTATGCGATACGCACATCCATGATGGCCACTCTGATCAACGTCACGTTTGCTTTACTGATCGGCGCCCACGGCATGCTGACGCGGTTTGCGCTGGCCCGCATCTACATGCTGGCCTGGACCGCTCTGCTGACCAGCGCCATCGTCTTCGTGCTCACGGCAGCCAAAATCATCGAATCCAGTCCGTTGTCGATCCACAGTCTTCAGCTGGGCAGTTCGATTGAACTGTTGCTGCTGAGCGTTGCGCTCGCCGATCGCATTTCCCAATTGAAGAAACAGAAGAACGATGTCGAATCGGTGGCGCACGCCGAACAGTTCGCCAATCGCGCCAAATCGGATTTTCTCGCGTCCATGAGCCATGAAATCCGCACGCCCATGGCCGGCGTACTGGGCATGGCGGAACTGCTGGGCAACACGTCGCTGACACATGAGCAAAAGCAGTACCTGGAAACCATGCAGGATTCGTCGCGCTCACTGCTCGACATCATCAACCAGATCCTCGACATGTCGAAGATCGAAGCCAACCGGCTGGAACTGGAAGCCATCGACTTCAAACTGGAAGCTGTCGTGGAAGATGCCATCAAGGTGTTCTACGCCAAGCGCCAGCTTACGGCGGTACGGTTCGAAACGCTGCTGGATCCCCAGCTACCCGCCACCCTCAAAGGCGATCCCACCCGCCTGCGTCAGATACTGATCAACCTGATTGGCAATGCCTATAAATTTACCGAGAAAGGCAGCATCACCCTCAGCATTCGGACGGAAGGTCCGCAGAAAATCCATTTTGCCATCATCGATACCGGACCTGGCATTGCCGAAAGCGCTGTCAGCCGGATATTCGAACACTACAGCCAGGCGACATCCAGCACATCACGCACTCACGGGGGAACCGGCCTGGGCCTGAGCATCTGCAAACAGCTCGTCTCCCTGATGGGCGGTGAAATCGGCGTGCAGTCCCAACCCGGAGCCGGTACCACTTTCTGGTTCACCTTGCCCGTCGGCACTCCCGGAGGCGAGCCCATTCTGTCTGCAAAAGGCATCGACGCCGGGCAGCATCTGCATCTGTTTTCAAATGATCTGGCCCTGCAACGCCAGATCGGCATCTGGTGCAGGCATTTGAACCTGACGCTGGAAATCAACCGCTGGCCCAACGCCACTGAACAGGTGGAAAAACTGATGATTCTGTCGGATGACCTGGTGCAACTGCGGCAGAGTGCATCGATTCTCGCCTGCAAGGTGCCCAGTCATCTGCTGGCGCGGCGTCGCACCGATGCGGAGCAGACTGAATTCCCTGCCACCGAACTGCCGTTACTGCCCTCGCGCTTTCTGGATATCCTGCTCAATCGTCAGGTAGAGGCAATCGAGCCTGTCACCAAGGCCATCGAGGAAAACGGCCCCATCAGCATCAAGCGTGTGCTGCTGGCGGAAGACAATCCGGTCAACGCGCAGGTCATCAAGGGCCTGCTGAAACGGCTCGGCGTGGAGTCCGACTGGTGCCAGAACGGCAAAGAAGCGATGGAGAAGCTACAACTCAATAAATATGATCTGGTATTCATGGACTGCGAAATGCCAGTGCTCGACGGCTATGAAGCCACCCGCCAGATCCGCGCCGGTGGCAACGACAAGCTCATCATCGTTGCCCTCACCGCGCATGCCATCAAGGAATATGTGGACCAGGCCTACGCCGCCGGCATGAACGATTACCTCACCAAACCCATTGATTTATCGACCCTGCGCAAATCCCTGCAGTACTGGTCCACTTCCGGGGCCTGACCACCGCCCCTTGACCCATAAAGTGAATCATGGTTCACTTCATTAAAGAACTGAACCTGGATTCATTTTATGGCCTACCGTGCCACTGCCAATACCGAGCAGCGCAAGCAGCAGGTACACGCCGATATTCTGAAAGCTGGCAAAACGCTGGTGAGCGAAGCCGGCTTTCGCGCGTTGTCCATGGCCGCCGTGGCGGAGCGTGCCGGCATTGCCACCGGCACGCTGTATCGCTATTTTCCATCCAAAACCGCGCTATGCGTCGCCATCTTCGCCCACGCCACCGAGCACGAAATCCAGCAGGTGAGCGCTGCCGCGAAACTGGGCGCGTCGGTCACGGAGCGCCTGCGCAATGCCCTGATCACCTTTGCCCAGCGCGCCCTGCAAAATCCTGCGCTGGCCTATGCACTGATCGCTGAGCCCGCGGAACCCGAGCTGGACCAGGCACGCCTGGATTACCGCACCGCCTGGGCCGACACCTTCGCCGCCCTGATCCGCGAAGGCATCCGCAAAAAGGAATTTCATGCGCAACCCGATCGCCTCAGCGCCGCCGCCATGGTGGGCGCCATGGCCGAAGCCCTGATCACGCCGGCCATGACCCAGGCCAGCACCACCCAACGCAATCGCCAGATCCAGCAGGTCGTACAGTTCTGTCTGCGCGCCGTTGCCCACCATCCGGGAGACTGACATGTCCGAACCCAACTTCAACCTGGCCGACACCCATGATGTTTTCAACCAGCCTTATGCGCTGGAAAACTACAATGCATACCTGTCCGATATTGCGCTGCAGCAGGCAGTGAAACGCGAAGACGCAGCCTGGGCCGACCATCAGGCCAGCGCGTTCGGCCAGTTCACCGGTTCCGCCGACGTGATCCAATGGGGCTTCCAGGCCAACAAAAACAAACCGGAATTCCGCAGTCACGACCGCTATGGTCGCCGCGTCGACGAAGTGGAATTTCATCCCGCGTATCACAAGCTGATGGAAGCCTCCATCGTCAATGGTCTGCACTCACTGCCCTGGACCGACCAGCGCAGCGGCAGCAACGTTCACCGCGCCGCACTGTCGTACCTGATGTCACAGGTGGACGCCGGCCACGGCTGCCCCATCACCATGACCTTTGCCGCCATTCCCACCCTGCGCAAGCAGCCGGACATCGCAGCGCGCTGGGAACCGCTCATCACCAATCGCTATTACGATCCGCGCAACCTTCCGGTGGAACAGAAAACCGGTGTCACCATCGGCATGGCGATGACCGAAAAGCAGGGCGGTTCCGATGTGCGCGCCAACACCACCCGTGCCTTTCCCGTCGGCCAGCGCGGCGGCGGCCAACCTTACGAACTGGTGGGCCACAAATATTTCGTATCGGCGCCCATGTGCGATGCGTTTTTGCTGCTGGCGCAGGCTGAAGGTGGCATCTCCTGTTTCCTGGTACCGCGCTGGCGTCCGGATGGCAGCAAGAATCCGCTGCAACTGCAGCAGCTGAAAAACAAGATGGGCAACGTGTCGAATGCCTCGTCGGAAACCGAACTGCGCGGCGCACTGGGCTGGCTGATCGGCGATGAAGGCCGCGGCGTGGCGAATATTCTGGAGATGGTGGCGCTCACCCGTTTCGATTGCATGATCGGTTCCGCCGGTGGCATGCGTCAGGCGGTCGCGCAGATCCTGCATCACTGCGAACACCGCTCCGCGTTCGGCAAGCTGCTGGTGGACCAGCCGCTGATGCAGAACGTGCTGGCGGATCTGGCGCTGGAAAGCGAAGCGGCACTGGCGCTGGCCATGCGCATGGCACGGGGCCTGGACAATCAGGACGACGAACACGAAAAACTGATCGTGCGCATTGGCACCGCTGTGGGCAAATACTGGATCTGCAAGCGCACGCCGCCCCACGCCTATGAAGCGATGGAATGCATCGGCGGCAGCGCGGTGATGGAAGACAGCATCATGCCGCGCCTGTACCGCGAAGCGCCGGTGAACGCGATCTGGGAAGGCAGCGGCAACGTGCAGTGCCTGGACATGCTGCGCGCCATGGCGCGCACACCCGGCAGCCTGGAGGCGCTGCTGCAGGAAGTGGAATCCGTGCGCGGACAAAACAAACTGCTCGACCAGCACGTGCAGAATCTGAAACAGGAACTGGCCGACAGGAACGACATCGAATACCGCGCCCGCGTCATCGTGGAGAAAATGGCGCTGGCACTGCAGGCCAGCACGTTGCTGCAGGCCGACAACCCGCTGGTGGCCGATGCCTTTTGTGCCGCGCGCCTGCAATCCGGCACGCATCAGATGTTCGGCACGATTCCGCGCGGTATCGATTGCCGCGCCATCATCGACCGCGCCAGTCCGCACCAGTAAAACGGATTTCACGCCATGACCATGACAGCAGCCGAACTGCAGCACTATCTGGTGGAAATTTTTCCCCAGTTCGAATACCGCATCGTTTCCGCCGGCGCCAAGGCAGCCGTACTGGAACAGGACACGGACGTCAGCCACCTGCGCCCCGGCGGCACGGTGTCCGGGCCCACCCTGATGGCCCTGGCTGACGCCGCCATGTATATCGCCATCCTGGCGCAGATCGGCAAGGTGGCACTGGCGGTTACCACCAGCCTGAACATCAATTTCTATCGCAAGCCGGCGCCGGGCAAGTTGCGGGCCGAGGCCCGCATCCTGAAGCTGGGACAGCGGCTGGCGGTGGGGGATGTGCTATTGTTTTGTGACGGTGAAAAAGAATCCGTGGCACACGTTGCCATTACTTATTCGATTCCGCCGCGTCAAGCCTGAGGGCCGGGCAATTATGCCGGCAGGATTTGCTTTACAGCCCGGGGGCTTTCGCTCAATATCCGGGGGTTGCAAGCAAAAGGCGCAATTTCCTGGGGCAAATCCATACCGCCTGAGACATGGAATCAGCCCGCAGGGATCTCGCGCTTCCGATGACCAAACCAAGGAGAACATCCAAGATGAAAAAGGTATTGATTGGCGCATTGTTGCTGGGCACTTCTTCGCTGGCCATGGCCGAAGCACCGGGCGGCCCAAGCTGCGGCTGGGGTAACATGATTTTCAAGGGTCAGAGCGGCATGGCGCCACATTTCCTGGCCTCGATCACCAACGGCACTTCCGGTAACGCCACCTTCGGTATGACCACAGGCACCAACGGCTGCTCCGTCAACGGCACCCTGACCTATGGCGGCAAGGCGATGGTCAATCTGTCTGCCATCATGGATGAATTCATTGAAGACGCAGCCAACGGCCAGGGCGAAGCCATGACGGCAATGGCTGTCTCCATGGGTGTCAAGCCGGAAGACCGCGCTGCCTTCGCGCAAGCCGTCCACACCAACTTCGACAGCATTTTTCCCTCTGCCGACGTGACAGCTGAGCAGGTGTATTCCTCGATTGTTGACGTTATGAAAGCCGACGCCCGTCTGGCCAAGTACGTGTCCTGATCCAGCGGCGGGGGTTTTGGCCCCCGCCTGTCTTTCCCGCTCCCGCACACCGCCATCCTCCGTAGCGGTTCTTTTTCCAGCCTCCAGGTTATCGTGGCAGTGCTCCCATGATCGTCACTTTCTTCTTCCGCCTGCTCACGCTGCTGCTGATGCCGGCATTGAGCCTGGCCACCGCTGCCCCCAGCATCGACGACCCACACACCCAGGCCCGCATCGAAACACTGGCAACAACATCAACCTGGCACTCGCTGTTACACGATTATCCGTCCCGCGCCGGCAGCCAGGGCTGGTCCAGCCAGGTAGATGATGCGGATTTTTTCCTGGCAACCGATGGTGAGGAAAATCCTGTTGCGGAACTGCGCGCCACCCTGACCGCCCTTTACCAGCCGGTGTCCGATCCGAATGCGCACCCGGTCTGCCGTTTCCCCGCCCGCTGGCGCTGGCTGAGCCAGCAATTATCGTTGCCGGCACCACCGCTGACACCGGCCCAATGCCCCGAATTCAACCAGTGGCTCGGCATCATGCGTCCCCACAGCGTCACACTGGTGTTCGCGTCCGCCTACCTCAACAGTCCGTCGTCAATGTTCGGTCATACCTTCCTGCGCATCGACCCGGAGCATGTGGAAAGCGGTTCCACCTGGCTCAGCTACGCGGTCAATTTCGGTGCCGAATACCATCCGGAGGACAATTCGATCCTGTACGCCTGGAAAGGACTGCTGGGCGGTTACCCCGGATTTTTCAGCGTGCTGCCGTACCACGAGAAAATCAGCGAGTACAACCGCATCGAAAATCGCGACCTGTGGGAATACCGCCTCAACCTGACGCCGGACGAAACCCACCTGCTGGTGTGGCACCTGTGGGAACTGCGCAATATCGATTTCGATTACTTCTTCTTTGACGAAAACTGCTCGTTCCGGCTGCTGGAACTGCTGCAGCTGGCACGGCCTGGAGTGGACCTCACCAGTGGCTTCGAGGTGCGGGCGATTCCGGTGGACACGGTGCGCCGGGTGCAGGATGCGGGGCTGGTGCGTCAGGTGGAGTATCGTCCTGCTGCGGCCACCGATCTGCAATTCCAGGCAGACCAGCTGACGGACCACCAGCAGGCGCTGGCCTGGGATCTGGCGCACCGCCAACGCCCTCTGGACGATCCCCAACTGACGGCATTACCGCAGGAGCAACAGGCACAAATCCTGCGGGTGGCGTACAAACACCTGCGCTACGAACAAGGCAAGGCCGCACGGGATGACGCACTGGCGCAACACAGCCTGGCGCTGCTGCGTGCGCTGAAGAATCAGGCAACCGATGCGACAGCCACACCACCGGCACCCGTCACGCCTGAATCCGGTCATGACACCCTGCTGGTCGGTATTGCCGGCGGTCGCAGCGACGGCAGGGGCCTGCTGGACCTGAGCCTGCGCGCCAGCTACCACGATCTGGCAGACAATCCCTCGGGCTATCTCGACGGTGCCGCCATCAATCTCGGCGAAATGCAGCTGCGTCAGCGCGAAGACGATTCGCTGCAGATTGAACTGCTGAATTTTGTCGACATCCGATCCCACGCACCGCGCAGCCGCTTCTTTTCCCCCATCACCTGGCGGGTGCAGGCCGGCTTCGACCGCGTCTACGCCGAGGACGAGCAGGGCGAAACCGACGACGCCCTGACTGCCCGTGTCAACGGCGGCGCCGGCATCACGCTGCCGCTGGGCGATCGTCATCTGGTGTACGGTATGGGTATGGCGCGGCTGGAATATGACAAGCTGCTGGAAGAAAATCTGGCGGCCGGTGCCGGCGCGCTGGCCGGCGCATTGTTCTATCTGCCGATCGGCACCCTGCAACTCGAATCTGACTACTACCGTTTCAGCGATGGCCACGAACGTTCCGACACCCGCTTGATTCACAACCTGCCGCTGGGCAAGAATGACGCCATCCGCCTGAACGCCCTGCACCGCAAACAAGTGGAAACCCGCTTTGACGAATTCAGTCTGGAATATCGCCACTACTTTTGATCGCTGGCTGGTGCAACGTTTGCCGGTCCGCGTCCTTGCACGCCTGTGCTTTCTGCTAACAGTGGTAACCACCATGAGCGCCTGCAGCGGCTTCTTTTTCTATCCGATGAAACAGATGGTGCGCACACCGGCAGATGTCGGTCTGGCCTATGAGGATCTCGCTTTCACCACGCGCGATCAGGTCCAGCTGCACGGCTGGCTGCTGCACGCCGAAAAGCCCCGGGGTCTGGTGCTGTTCCTGCACGGCAACGCGGAAAACATCAGTACCCACCTCGGCAGCGTATACTGGCTGCCGGAGCAGGGCTATGAAGTACTATTGCTTGATTATCGCGGCTACGGCCGCTCGGAAGGGGAACCGGATTTTCCCGAAGTGTATGCCGACGTCGATGCCGCCTATCGCTGGGCACAACAGTACGCGGCGCAAAAACAACTGCCGCTGTTCATCCTGGGCCAGAGCCTGGGCGCTGCCATCAGCAGTTATTATTTCGGCACCCTGCCCCGCGCCGATGTCAGCTACAAGGCCGTGGCGCTGGACGCCGTTTTCTCGGGCCACC
>JBMOPR010000578.1:7521-11807 GCA_049323075.1 Pseudomonadota bacterium | reverse complement strand
TGGTAGGCGATATCGTCGATCACGCTGATACGCTCGGCGATCTGCTGCATGGCTTCCACCGTGGCGGACACCGCATTACCACCATTGCTGGCGTCATTGGCCGCCTTCTGCGCGATGCCGTCGGTGACCCGGGCATTTTCATTGTTGAGGGCGATGGAGGAGGACATCTGTTCCATCGACGCAGAGGTTTGCTCCACGCTGGCCGCCTGGGTCGACGCGCCCTTTGCCAGGGACTGCGCCGTGGCGTTCACTTCCTCCGACGCCGATGACAGCGCTTCTGCCGAACTGCGCACTTCCGTGATTACGTCGGACAGCTGCCGCGCCATGCCGGCAATGGCGGCCAGCAGGGACCGGTTGTCGCCGGCCCGCACATCCACCTGCGTGTCCAGATAGCCATCGGCCACTTTCTGCACCACTTCCGAGGCATACGCTGGTTCGCCACCCAGAGTGCGAAACAGATCCAGGAACACCAGAACCATCAATGCCACGATCAGCACCGACGCCACCAGCATGATCTGCAGAAAACGGTTGCGGGCGCTGCTGAACTGGTTGCCGATGTCAGCGGCAGTCTGGACCAGCAACTGCTCAAAAGCCTGTTCGGTACTGGACGCCAGCGCCATCAGGCCCTCACTGGCGGCGCGGTCCAGGCCCCGCACCAGCGTGTCCACCTGCTTGCCGGTTTCCGCCTCACTCTGATTGAATTGTTTCAATGCCTGACGATAGGCTTCACCCAGCTTGGCGTGCTCGGTCTTCACTTTCTGCAACTCTTCCACCGGCAATTGCGCAGCACCGGATTGCTGGATCGCGCTGGCGAGGAATTGCTGCACGCGCAGTTCTTCGTCGCCGAACTGCTTCACGTATTTGGTGTACAGTTCCGGATTGTTACCGCGGATCAGAACGTTCTTCCATTCCTGCACCTGCACCTTGAAGCTGACATGGGCCTGCTCCACTGCAGTGAGAATGGCCACGCGGGCGCGGATCATGTCCAGGCTGCGGTTGACACCTTCATTGAAGGTGCCCAGCTGGCCGAGCGCACTCAGACCCAGGATCAGCAGAGCCGCCACGACCAGCGTACTCAGCACAATGATTTTCAGTTTCAGACTCAGTTGGCTCAGTTTGTTCAGCATGACAGCGTCCTCCCGTTGCGGGGTTACCGTTCACTGCAGTTCCGCTTCCACCAGATGCGCCAGTTCCCGCACCGACAAAACATGGTGGGGATCGAGCAGCACGATGAAATCCTGATCGCGTTTGGCAATGCCCTGAATGAAATCGGCGCGGATACGGGCACCGAACGCAGGCGCATCCTCGATATCGCCGGCCGCGATTTCGATCACTTCGCTCACGGCGTCCGCCAGCAGGCCGAGGATGTGCTGCTGGTCCTCCATATCCAGTTCCACCACGATGATGCAGGTGCGGCGCTGAATCTGGATCGGATCGCGTCCGATCCGCACCGACAGGTCGATCACGGGCACCACTTCGCCCCGCAGGTTGATCACACCGCGCAGAAATTTGGGCATCAGGGGTACTTCGGTCACGCCGTTGTATTCGAGAATTTCCCGCGTCTGCGTCAGCGCCATGCCAAAAAATTCGGTGCCGATACGAAAGGTAAGGAATTGCTGGATGGCGTCGGGTTCCGCCTGCGCAATGGCGCCTGCGCGTTCGTGAGTCATCATGAGGCACGCTCCTGCGTGACGGCGGATTTGCCGACGCGACGGGATTCCCGCGCGATGGCCAGTTCGATCAGTTGCGGAATATCGAGAATGAAGGCGATGTCGCCGGTGCCCAGCAGGCTGGAGCCGCCGATGCCTTTCAACGCCTGGAATATGGGGCTCAGCGGTTTGACTACGGTCTGGATCTCGCCGTGCAATTCATCCACCACGATGCCGGAACGTTCCTGGCCGAACTGCACCACCACCAGCTTGGCGCGTTCGTCACCATGCCGTTCGCTGTCGCGCAGCGCGAACAGATCGCTCAGGCGGATGTAGGGCACCTGCTCGCCGCGCAGGTTGACGCAGGCACGCCCCTTCACCTGATGCAGCGCAGCCAGATCCATGCATTCCAGCACGGTGTTCTGCGGAATGATGAAATGCGTGTTACGTGAGGCCACATGAAAGCCGTCGATGATCGCCAGCGTCAGCGGCAGGCGGATGCGGAAACGGGTACCTTCGCCCGGCACACTGTCGATGTCGATGCCACCCTGCAGCGCCTCGATATTGCGCTTCACCACGTCCATGCCGACACCACGGCCCGACAGGTTGGTGACCCGCTCGGCGGTGGACAGACCCGGGTGGAAAATCAGCTGGAACAGGTCGTGGTCGCTGTAATTGGTGGTAGCGTCGATCAGGCCGTTGGCTACCGCCTTGGCGCGAATCTTGTCGAGATTCAGGCCGCCACCATCGTCGCTGATCTCGATCACGATGTTGCCGGAATCGTGGCAGGCAGTGAGCCGCAGCGTGCCGGTATCGGACTTGCCGCGCTGACGCCGCACGTCCACGGGTTCAATGCCATGATCGATCGCGTTGCGCACGATGTGAGTAAGCGGATCGGTGAGTTTTTCCACCATCGAGCGATCCAGTTCGGTTTCCGCACCGGCGATCACCAGATCGATGCTTTTGCCCAGTTCCTGCGCAACATCGCGCACCACGCGCTTGAAACGCTGGAACGTGTCGCCGATCTGCACCATGCGCAGGGCCAGCGCCGCATCGCGGATCTGTTCGGTAAAACCTTTCAGCTGCGCCACCGATTCCAGCAACTGCACATGACCGGTCTGGAACGACAGCAAATCCACCCGCTGCCGGGTGATCACCAGTTCGCCGATCAGGTTGATCAGGCTGTCGAGCTTTTCCGCATCAACGCGGATGGTGCGGTTTTCCGGCGCCGCCTTGCGCTCGGCGACTTTTTTCTGCTGGTCCAGTGCGGATTCGATCACCTGCTCCGGCACGCAGTGCTGCGCCGCCAGGATTTCGCCCAGCCGCTGTGGCGCGTCCTGCGTGCTTTGCCGTTGCAGCGCGCGCTCCAGGCAGGCGGGACTGAGGGCGCCGCTCTGCACCAGGATGTCGCCAAGCCGGCGCGGTGCTTCCGGCAGCGAATGAATCAGCTGGATGTATTCCTCGATCTTGCTGTCTGGCGGCAGGATGCGGATGTCCGATCCTTCGCGCACGAATTCGAACACATCGTCGATGGCGGTACGATCCTGCTCGGTGAGCAGATCGATTTCAAAACCCAGATACAGCGTTTCCGGATCGTAGTCGGCGGCTTCCGGCAGATGATCGTCCAGCGTCACCAGCTGGGTGATCTCGCCCAGCGTGTGCAGGAAGCGGATGAACGACAGCGGGTCCATGCCGTTGCGCAGGGTGTCGGGCCCGAAGCGCAGCGACAGGTGCCAGGTGCCAGGCACCCCGTGCGCCACTTCTTCGACCACAGGTTCAGCGCTGGCGGCGGCCGGCTCCGCACTGTCGCCGCTGCCCAGCCGCTGCATCAGCTGTTTCAGCAGCTGGTCGCCCCGGCTCATGCGGTCCACGTCCGGCTCTTCCTGGTTCATCACGTCGCGCACCAGGCCCGCCATGTGATCGCGGCAGTTCAGCAGCAGGCTGAGCAGGTCGCGGTCGATGGCCATGGTGCCGGAGCGCACCTGGTCCAGCAGGTTTTCCACGATATGGGTGAAGCCGACGATGGAGTGCAGGCCGAACAGGCCGGCAGAACCCTTGATGGTGTGCGCCGCGCGAAAAATTTCATTCAGTGTTTCCGCGTCGTGGGCGCCTTCGTCCACCCGCAGCAGGGCGGCTTCCATCGACGTGAGTAATTCTTCCGCTTCCGCGAAGAAGGTTTGCAGTGCGCCGTCCAGGTTCATGCGCTTTCTCCTTGCACCGTAAAGGGCGCGCCCAGGCGCAGGGTGTTGAACACCTGCTGTGCCGGTTCACTCACGGCGGGCAGACGCAACTGGCCACCGGCGGCGGCCACGCCTTTTTGCAGCACCAGCAGCAATTGCACGCCGGCACTGTCCAGTTCGGTGACGCCCTTGAGATCGAGGTTGACGGTGGCAGGCCAGCCCTTGCTGTCGTCCAGCAGTCGGGCCCTGGCCGCGCTGACATCGTAGATGGTGAGTTCGCCGCTGATGCTGATGCGTGTGCTGTGCTTGCTGTCCTTGCGGCTGATGTCCATGGGGTGCCTCTGCTAGGGCAATATCAGGGTGGATACAGCCTTGAGCATCTGGTCGGGTTGAAACGGCTTCACGATCCAGGCCTTGGCGCCGGCGGCCTGGCCTTCCTTTTTCTTGGCGTCGGCGC
>JBMOPR010000578.1:0-7511 GCA_049323075.1 Pseudomonadota bacterium | reverse complement strand
GGTGAGCATGATGATGGGCGTGAATTTATACGCCGGCAGTTTCTTCACTTCCTTCACCAGCGTGATGCCGTCCATCACCGGCATGTTCACGTCGGAAATGATCAGGTGGATTTTCTTGCCGTCCAGTTTGCTCAGCGCGTCCTGGCCGTTCTGCGCCTCGATCACGTCATAGCCGGCGCCGCGCAGGGCGATGGCCACAACCTGGCGCAGGCTGGCGGAGTCATCGACGATCATGATGTTCTTGGCCATAGCCTTTCCTTCGTTTGCAAAATGCCTTCAGAAAAAGGTGACGGAAGAATCCGCCGGATTCTGTTGCTGGCGACCGCCGCGATGCACCGCGACCTGTTCCAGCGTGGTGTAGGTGCGTTCGATGTCCGCCAGCCAGCGCGGCACGTCCAGCTCGGCCACGGATTTGCCGTCCTTCAGCTGCTGCTGGTGTTCGCCCAGGGTGTCGGCGAGCTTCTGCATGTCGGTGATGACGTGGCCGAGAATCTGGCTCACCCGGTCCTGGAACTGCAGCGCCACCAGCACATCGGCCACGTTGTTGCGCACCTGGCCGCTTTCCTGTTCCAGTACCTGGGCCGATTCGACGATCTGGTTGCCGGATTCGCGAAATTCACTCAGCACCGACTGGATGGTGGTTTCCGCCTGCTGCAGGATGCGCGCTTCCTGCTGGGCGAACTGGGTGGTGCGTTCCAGCGTGGCCTGCAGGGTGTCGTTCACCTGCACGATACGCTGGGTGATGCGGGAGCCGGTTTCGCCGGAGCGGGTTGAAAGAGTACGCACTTCGTCAGCCACCACGGCAAAACCACGGCCCTGTTCGCCGGCGCGGGCGGCTTCAATGGCGGCGTTCAGCGCCAGCAGGTTGGTCTGCGAAGCGATGCCCGCCACTTCGGCGCCCATGGCCCGCAGTTCATCGGTGATCTGCGACAGCTTGCTGATTTCCCCCAGCAGTTCGTCGCGGCTCTGGATCGCGCTGCGCAGGGACAGCACGATCTGGTTGAGTTCCTGGTCGGCATGGCCGATGACGGCACTGAGGCCCTCGCGGCCGCTCATGCCGCTGGCGGTCTGTTGCGAGGTGGAAATCGCCACCTGCAGGCGGTCATGGATCTCGCCAAAGCGGTTGGCAAGATCACCGATACCCTGTTCGATCTGGGTCTGGGCCAGACCGGTCTGCCGCCCCCACAGGGGCAGGACAGATTGCATCAGGTGCTGGTAGTTGCCGGTGAGGCGGGCGGGGCTGGTCAGGTTCTTTTCCTGTTGGCGCAGGGTCTGGCATTCCTGTTCCCGTTCCGCCAGCAGGCGGCTGTTGCGCTGCCAGCCGGACAGCCCGAAGGCAGCCGCCACCAGGGCTATCAGAATGCCGGTCCAGTGCCAGTAAGTGAGGGAAGTGCTGTTGAACGCCAGTATCAGAAGGACAAGGGACGGAACCAGCAGTCCGGCCAGCGCGGGTAATACCGACTTTTTCATAAGAAAACGCCATCAGTCCCTGTGAATTGAGCAGGTGGTCGCAGCCGCGCTTGCTGGCGCCGCGCCGTGTTTTAGGTATAGACCCGGGTCGGGGGAAGTCAAATGAGGGGCGCGGGCCGTCAGGCCTCCGGCAGCAGCTTTCGGGCGGTGAGAAAATCGAGGCGCTGGATGGCCTGGTCGAGCCGCGCCAGGCGGGATTCGTTCAGCCGTGACGCCAGCGCATCGCGCAGGCGGGCGTAGAGTTCACACGCCACGATATTGTTTTCCGCCAGCCGCAGCCGCAGTTCCTGCAGGCGGGCCGGATCGGGGCCGCCGGAGTCGGTGGGCCGGGGCGTGGCAGGGTCGGTCATGGCGTGCAGGTCCGGGTGGGCCTGCCGCCAGGCGCGGGCGGCGGCGGCCATGGCGTCCATCCGCACGGTCGCTTCCTTTAGAAGGGGTTCCCACTGGTCGCGCTGGTCTGCCTTGATGGCCTGTTCCAGTTGCTGGGCGATTTCACAGGCCTGGGCGGCCCCCAGGTTGCCGAGGGAACCCTTGAGAGTGTGGAAGTGCCGGGCAGCGTCTGCGGTCTGGCCCGCGGCCAGCAGACGGCGACCTTCCTCCACCGGTTCACTGCCGGCGGCGATGACAGCATCGATCATGGCGAGGATTTCCCGCAGCCGGTTGGGTTTGCCACGCACGAATCCCAGCATCCGGTCGGGGGCAAAGTGGGTGGCACCGGCCGGGGCAGACAACGCCACCGGGGTGGCGGTTGGCGCTGCCGGTTTGACAACGTCGGGCATGTGGGGCCTGCCCCGGCGGGTATGACGGGCAATGGTGTCACGCATGTGCAGGTAATCAATCGGCTTGCCGATAAAGTCGTTCATGCCACTGGCCAGACACTCCTGCTGTTCCGGCAGCATGACGCCGGCGCTCATGGCGATCACCGGCAGATCCAGTTTCAGTTCATCGCGGATCAGCCGGGTGGCGGTGAATCCGTCCATCACCGGCATCTGCACATCCATCAGAATCACGTGGTAGTCGTCCCGGTGTTCCCGCAACCAGTCCACTGCCTGGCGACCGTTTTCCATTACGTCCACCAGCGCACCCATGTGTTCCAGCAGCCCGCAGGCCACGGTCTGGTTGAGGGGATTGTCTTCCACCAGCAACACCCGCAAGCCGTTCAGGCCTGCATCGGGGGAAGCACCGGCACTGCCATCCGGGCGGCGCGGCGTGGTGGACAACAGGGTGTCGAACAGGTACGCGGCGGTGATCGGTTTCACCAGCAGGCCCTGCCACTGGTGCGCCGGGTTCTGCAGGCGTTCACGACCGTAGCTGCTCACCATCAGGATGCGACGCGGCGCCCCGGCACTGTCCGGCAGATGGGCCAGGGCTTCTGCGCCCGGCAGTTTCCAGTCCACCAGCAGGGTGTCCGGGCGGGTGTCCGGCGCGCCGCGCAGGCATGCCAGCGCCGCGTCCACGGAATTCACACATTCGGCCTGCCAGCCCCGGCTGCGGATCAGTTCGGTGAGGATGGTACTGGCGGTGGGGTTGTCATCCACCACCAGCACCCGACGCTCAGACGGGGGTGGCACCAGCGACAGGACCGGGGCGGCGGTTTCCAGGTGCAGGGTGAAGCGGAATTCGGTGCCGACGCCAGCACTGCTGCTGAGGCTGATCTCGCCCTGCATCAATTCGATCAACCGCTTGCAGATCACCAGCCCCAGCCCGGTACCGCCAAAGCGACGGGTCATGGAGGTGTCTGCCTGGGAAAACGCCGAGAACAGGCGCGCCTGCTGCTCCTGCGTCATGCCGATACCGGTGTCGCGCACACTGAATGCCAGCACGGCCTGGTCGCCCTGGCGCGACTGCAATGCCACCCGCAGCACCACTTCTCCCCGTTCCGTGAACTTGATGGCGTTACCCACCAGATTCACCAGGATCTGCTGGATGCGCAGAGGGTCGCCGCGGAAATGCGAGGGCGTACCAGGCGCAACGCCGATGGCCAGCTCGATATCTTTGTCGCCGGCGTTGAGGGCCATCAGGGTCGCCAGGTTGGCCAGCACTTCGTCCAGGGCGAAGTCCACCCGCGCCAGATCCATGCGGCCAGCTTCGATCTTGGAGAAATCAAGGATGTCGTTGAGGATGCCGAGCAGGGACTGACCGGCGCTGCGGATCATGTCGACATAGCGGCGCTGCTGTTCGTTCAGGGTCAGCTTTTCCAGCAACTGCGCCGTCCCCAGCACGGCATTGAGCGGCGTACGGATCTCGTGGCTCATGTTGGCAACGAATTCGCTCTTGGCGCGGCTGGCACTTTCGGCCTGTTCCTTCGCCAGTGCCAGGGCTTCCTGGGCCAGGCGCTGCTCGGTGACGTCACGCACGATGGCGATGGTGCACTGCATGCCGTTGAGCCGCAGCGGGCTCAGGGTAATTTCTGCCAGGAACTGGGTGCCATCCCGTTTCAGGGCCGCGAGTACCCGCTGTGCGGCCATCAGGCGCGGCGCTGGCGCCTGCATGTATTGTTCCCGCAGTTGCTGGTGGCGGTGACGCCGGTCGAAGGGGATCAGGTCTTCCACCGACACCCCCAGCAGACTGCCCTGGGGATAATCGAACTGGTCGTGGGCGCGGGCGTTGGCCTTGATAACGTGGCCCGCTGCATCCACCACCAGCAGCGCGCCCGGTGCCAGTGCAAACAGGGATTCGAATTCCTGCCGTGATCTCTGCGCCACGCTGATCTGGTGCTCCAGCACCCGGTTGGTGGTCAGCAGGGTGTTCTGGGCCAGTTTCTGGGCAGTAATGTCCTGGGCCACTCCCAGGAAGCCGGTAATATGGCCCTGATCGTCGCTGATGGGGCTCACCACCAGTTTCACCGGCAGCGTGGTGCGGTCCTTGCGCACGTAAGTCCATTCCCGCGCATCCACCTTGCCATGCCGGGCGTTCTCGACAAACACGTCGAAGCCCCCGATGGGCCGGCCGTATTCGGCACTGAGTTCCAGCCCCCGCGTCACCAGTTCGTCCGCCAGATGCAGTTGCGCCGGCGAACAGATCCCCACCAGTTCAGACGCCTGGTAACCCAGCATGCGTTCGGCACCCACACTGAACAGGGTGATGATGCCCCGGGTGTCGGTGGCGATGATCGAGAATTCGCTGGCGGCACTGATGACCCCCTGCAGCTGGGCGCGGGCGTCGCGCAGGGCCCGTTCCGCCTGTCGCTCCTGGGTCACATCCCAGTTCAGACCCACCAGACGCTGCACCCGGCCCTGGCTGTCACGTACCGACAGTGCCGCTGCATGCAGGTGGCGCACGCTGCCGTCCTGGCGCAGGACGCGGAATTCCGAGTTGTATTCCGCCAGCCCCGCGATGGCGGCGCGCAGTTCCTGCTCGGTACGGGCCTGATCTTCCGGGTGTACCCGGTGTAGCCAGATATCCAGATCACCCCTGATAAGGCCGCGGTCGAGTTCGTACAGCTGCTGGGTCTGGCTGTCCAGATGCAGCTCACGGGTCCGCAGATTCCAGTCCCACACGCCCATGCCCACCGAGCGCGTGGCCAGGTGCAGACGCTCGGTCAGGCTGTTGACGGCGGCCTGCTGCTCGCGCAGGTTTTCCACCGCCATGCCCATCAGGGTGGGGAACAGACAGGTGACCGCGCCTGCCGCCCACATGGCCTTGGCACCCGCCTCACTGACCACGCCACTCAGATCGATAACCCCTGCCAGCTGCAGCAGGCCCAGCGACAGCACCACCAGATTGCCGTGCAGTCCCGCCCTCAGCGCACCGTCGCGGAAGGCCACTGCCGTAAACGCCACGATGGCATAGACAAGCGGAAAGCGGGCATAACGCAGCAACAGGTAGGACACCAGCGCCAGAATCGCGAAGGTCAGCAGGAAATCGGCCACCTGCCGCGGCTGGCGCAGGTAGCGCAGGTGCTCACGGCGCAGGAGCAATCCCGGCAGGCCCAGCAGCAGCACGCCGATCATATCCCCCAGCCACCAGTTGCCGATTACCTCCGGCAGCGGCGTGCCAAAACTGGCCCGCACCACCAGTGCACCCAGCAGGGCCCCCAGCGGGGCCGCCACCAATACATACAGACCCAGCAACTGCAGCGCATTCTGGATGCCGGGCGTATCACCGGGCCGCAGCACGAAGCGCCGCACCAGCGTCGCCGCCAGCAGGATTTCCAGGACATTGGCCAGGGTTGTACCGAGGGCGAAACTGAAGGCGTCGCCATAGAACAGCCCCGCCGACAGAATTCCTGCCAGGATTGCCAGCAGCAAGAAGGGCCACTGGCGCGTACCGGCACGCAGCAGCACCACAAAGCCCACCACATTGGGCAACCACAAATAGGCGATATTGCCGGCCTCCCGCGTCAGCATGATGCAGGGCAGCGCCAGCAGGGTGATAACGGCAAACAGCGAAACGGCGCGCAGCATCAGTCGGCAACCACTGCCCGGTTGCGCCCCTCCTGCTTGGCCCGGTACAGGGCACGGTCGGCCCGCTCGATCAGGTCCGACCAGGTCACAGCCGTACCCGGCACCAGCACCACCAGCCCGGCACTCAACGTAACCACCGGTGCAACAGACGAAGCATTGTGGGGAATCGCCAGATCCTGCACCTGGCGGCAGATCCACTGACCAAACCGGCCAATCTCCTCTCGCGACGTATTGGGCATCACGATGGCGAATTCCTCCCCACCGTAACGCACCACGAACTCTGCCGGCCGGCGCGTGCTGGCCACCAGCGCTGCCGCCACCCGGCGCAGACAGGCATCGCCAGCGACATGACCATACTGGTCATTGAATGCCTTGAAATAATCGATATCCAGCAACGCGAAGCCGAGCGGAGCCTGCTGGCGCAGGTGGCGTCGCCATTCCAGTTCCAGATGTTCGTGAAAATAGGCGCGGTTATAGAGGCCGGTAAGGCCGTCGAGCATGGCCTGCCGGTGCAGGGCATCGGCCTGACGCTTCAGGGTGAGCTGGGTTTGCACCCGTGCGCGCACCACGGCCGGTGCCAGCGGCTTGGTCAGAAAATCGATCGCACCGGCTTCCAGTGCCTGCACTTCATGGGCGCTGGAATGATGTGCGGTGACGATCATCACGGCAATGTCGCGGGTATCCGCATCATCCTTCAACCGGCGACACACCTCGTAGCCCGACAGGTCGGGCATTTCCACATCCAGCAGAATCAGATCCGGGCGGCGCTGGCGCGCCAGGGTCAGACCGGCCTCGCCGCTGGTGGCAAACACGACGTCGCCCTTGTCGAGAATGAGCCCGCTCAGCAGGCGGATGCTTTCAGGGCTGTCATCAATAATCAGGATGAGAGGACGATCCGGTTCCGTTCCCGCAGGCGCTGTCACGTCAGGCGGGGTTGGGCTGGCACCCTGGGCCGGATCGGCGGCGGTATCCATCTTCGGTGAAGCCATGCGAGTGCACCCGGAGTCCATACTGTGGTGAGACAAGCATAGCAAAGCTGCCGCGCCAAATACCGCCGGAGATCAATCGCAGGGCCCGTTCTGCACGCTGCCTTCCACAATCACCGGTGCCCTCCCGTCTGCCAGCTGCTGCAGGAAACAGCCGTACTGGTGCTTGGGTGGATCGATGTCATAGGTAACGTTGTGTCCGTTGTTGCCCGCCCTGCCGGAATTGAAATGCCGCACCACCACCGCCGTGCGCATGCCCTGGCCGGGAATCTCCAGATTGTTTGCCACCGGATAATCGAGCTGGCGCGCGCCGAACTGCTGCATGTATTCCAGAATGCGCGTTTTATTGTCCGCACCCAGTTCCGGCCCCGCCAGATCCACGCCCAGCGCGGTGGCGTAGACCTGCTGCACCCACTCGCTGCTGGAACGGTCGAACTGGCCCGAGATCGCCAGCACGTGGGGCGCAGTTTTCGTGGGCGCACGCAGAATGTCCGGCGCATACAGTGTCGGATCGGCCGCTGCCGCCAGCCACTGCAGCAGCATCATGAACGGATGCCACTGATCGAAATGTTCCAGCGGCGGCAACGCCAGCATGCCGGTTTCGATGGCATGCGCCTTGACGAAATTGTCGGTGAAAAACCGCAGCCAG
>JBMOPR010000577.1:0-11820 GCA_049323075.1 Pseudomonadota bacterium | reverse complement strand
GCTGCTTGAGACTGGCGGTGCGGGCGGCGATCACTTCCGGCGTGCCATCCTGCAAGGCGGCCAGCACAGCGGGGTCGCGGGCCAGTGCGCCGGCGAGGGCGTCGAAGGTGCGGGCCTGCTGTACCAGATAGCCCAGGAATTGCTGGGCTGCATTGGTGCCCAGAATCGCCATCTGGCGCTGGCTGCTGCCCTGGATCACCAGCATGAACAGCAGCAGCCCGGTTACCAGTACGACCACGGTCGAACCTGCCAGCACCGGCAGCATGATCGGCAGCAGGCCGGAGCGCAGATTCGGCGCAGGGCCGGTGTCTGCAGGCGCAGTGTCGGCGGGGGTGGATGCAGTGTTGGCAACCGGTGCTTGATCGGGCGCTTTCTTCTTCGCCATTCTGGAGTTTTCCTTGCTTTCGATCCGAATTCGATCCGGGTTCAACCTGACGACAACGGCCCGGACGACGGGCCGGACATTCCCCCGCAGAATAAGACTAGCAGCTAACCACCGGCCTGCCCTGTCAGGCGCTGGGCGATCAGGGCGATGATGGTGCGGGCAATCTGGTGCTTGCTGGCCAGATCCAGTACCTGTTCGCCATTGGGCCAGAGCACGGTGACGGCGTTTTCATCGCTGTTGAAGCCGATGTCACTCCGGCTGACGTCGTTGGCCACGATCATGTCCAGGTTCTTGCGCGCGATCTTCTGCCGGGCGTAATTCACCACATCCCGCGTTTCGGCGGCGAATCCCACGGTGAACGGCTTGGGCTGCTGGCGGGCGATGGTGGCGACGATGTCGGGATTTTCCACCAGGGTCAGGGTCATGACGCCGCTATTATCCTGTTTCTTGATTTTCTGGTTTGGTGAATTTTGTGGCCGGAAATCTGCCACTGCTGCGGTTGCGATGAAGATGTCGGTCTGGCTGGACTGGTCCAGCGCCGCCTGCAGCATGTCCTGGGCGCTGACCACATCAATGCGCCGCACCCGCTCCGGTGTGGCCAGATGCACCGGGCCGCTGATCAGCGTCACCTGGGCACCGGCATCCCGCGCCGCTTCCGCCAGGGCAAAACCCATTTTTCCGGAACTGTGATTACTGATGAAGCGCACCGGATCGATGGCTTCGCGGGTGGGGCCGGCGGTGATCACCACGCGCTTGCCGGTGAGAATGTTCGAAGGGAACAGGTCGGCGGCCATGTCCGCCAGCTGGGTCGCTTCCAGCATGCGGCCCAGGCCCACATCGCCGCAGGCCTGCGAGCCTTCCGCAGGGCCGAACTGGTGAATGCCACGATCCTTCAGCAGGGCCAAATTGGCCTGGTTGGCGGACGACGCCCACATGGCCTGGTTCATGGCCGGCGCCACCGCGATGGGGCAGCGGGCGGCGAGGCAGAGGGTGGTGAGCAGGTCGTTGCCGTGGCCGTGGGCCAGGCGCGCGATGAAATCGGCACTGGCGGGCGCGATCAGGATCAGGTCGCCCCAGCGCGCCAGTTCGATATGGCCCATGGCGGCCTCGGCTTCGGTGTCCAGCAGCGTGGTGTGCACCGGGTTGCCGGACAGAGCCTGCAGCGTCAGCGGGGTAATGAATTCCTGCGCGGCGGCGGTCATCACCGCCCGCACGTCGGCGCCCTGATCCTTCAGCCGGCGGATCAGCTCCGCGCTCTTGTAGGCAGCGATGCCGCCCGTAACGCCCACGATGATGCGGCGGTTCGCCAGTCTCAACATAGCTTCGGATTCCGTTGCGGATAATGCCGTGTACCGGGCCGCGCCCGGCGATTCGCAATGCCTGCGACTATAAGACCCGGGATTTGATTTTGAAAGTATACGCTTCCTTTTTCGACGGGCTGTCTATTGATGGACGTCCGGCTTTCCGGATGCATGCTTTCAAGGAGATCACCATGCAAGGAGACCACTATGGCCATCACCGACTGGCCCGTTGACGAACGCCCCCGGGAAAAACTGCTGCAGCGGGGTGGAGCCAGCCTGTCCGACAGTGAGCTGCTCGCCATCTTCCTGCGCACCGGGATTCAGGGCAAAAGCGCGGTGGAACTGGCGCGGGATCTGCTGACCCACTTCGACGGCCTGCGCGGGGTGATGGACGCCACGCCAGAGCGGTTTGAGGACGTCAAAGGCATGGGCCCGGCCAAATGGGTGCAGTTGCAGGCGTGTCTGGAACTGGGCAAGCGCTATCTGGAAACCACCCTCGACCGCAGTGACGCCTTCACCAGTCCCGCCGCCACCCGGCAGTATCTGCGGGCGCGGCTGCGGGGCTATCACCATGAAGTGTTCGCCTGCCTGTTTCTGGACAATCAGAACCGGCTGATCCGCTTCGAGGAGCTGTTCACCGGCACCATTGACGGCGCGTCCGTCTACCCGCGAGAGGTGGTGAAGCGGGTGCTGGCCCACAACGCGGCGGCGGTGATTTTTGCGCACAACCATCCGTCCGGCGTGGCGGAGCCGAGCCAGGCGGACCAGCACATCACCCGCCGGCTGCAGCAGGCGCTGGATCTGGTGGACGTGCGGGTGCTGGACCATCTGGTGATCGGCGACAGTGAAGTGGTGTCCCTGGCGGAGCGGGGACTGTTGTGAGGCCTGAAAACTGACGTGGTTATCAGCGCCAGGCCCCGCGCCGGTAATACGAAAGTGGGGTTGACACTATCGTCCAATTCCTTTGCAGTGCAGGCGCGCAATCGGCGCAAGAAATAAGGCTAACCCGAACCATTCCAGCGGAGAAAACCAGGTGAACTCGGCCATCGGCAAGCGGCAAGTGGATTACGCATTCCGGCAATTGCGGGTGACCGGCTGGCCCCATGCGCTGGCGGTGGCCATCACGGCCTATGTCATCTGGCGCAACGCACCGGGGCTGGATGTCATCTTGTGGTTCTTTGTCTTCCAGCTGTCCCATGTGTTGCGCATCCTGCTGCTGGACCGCTGGTGGCAGGCAGCCCAGACCACCGAGGAATACCGCCGCATCTGCCGGCAACTGATCGCGTCCATGGTGGTGGCAGGCAGCTGCTGGGGCGTGGTGCCCTTGCTGTTCATGGACAATGTGTCCGGCGAAATGGTGATTTTCATTTCGCTGGTGCTGGCCGGCATGATCTGCGCCACCCTGCCTGCGCTTGCGGCCTGTCTGCCCGCCTACATTGCTTTTGCCACGCCGATTTTTCTGGCGCTGATCTATCACTATTACTCGCTGGGCCTGTCGGCCACCGCATTTCTGAGCTTTGCCTTTCTCGGCGCCATGCTCGCCATCAGCACCACGGTGCACCGCATCATCACCGGCTATATTTCGCTGGATCTGGAAAACCAGACCTTGCTGCAGGAAGTGACGCGCGCGCGGGACGATGCCGAGCGTGCCAACCAGTCCAAATCCAGTTTTCTTGCCGCTGCCAGCCACGATCTGCGCCAGCCACTGCAGGCGCTGGGATTTTTCCTGGAATGCATCAACGTGCGTGTGGGTGATGGAGATCCGGAGCTGCGCACACTGGCGCGGCAGGCGCTGGGTTCCCACGAATCCCTCAGTGATCTGCTCAACGCACTGCTGGAACTGTCGCGGCTGGAATCGAGCGAACTCAACGTGCGGCGTCAGCATTTTCTGCTGCGCCATTTCCTGCAGCCCATCGTCAACGAATTCCAGTCCCTCGCCCAGGCCAAGCGGCTCAGTCTGGTGCTGTCCGGCGACGACGCCGTGGTGGAAACCGATCCGGTGCTGCTGGCGCGGGTCGTGCGCAACCTGCTGGATAATGCGGTGAAATTCACCGCCGACGGTTCCATCGTCGTGCGGCTGTTGCCCGAGGCAGACGGTGTACAACTGACCGTGACGGATACCGGAGTGGGCATTGCCGATGCGGACCAGCACAAGGTGTTCACCGAGTATTTCCAGGTGGACAACGAGGCGCGTCAGGCCAGCCGCGGACTGGGGTTGGGCTTGTCCATCGTCAGCCGCATCTGCCGCCTGCTGGGACATTCGCTGCGGCTGAATTCAACGCCAGGCATTGGCACCACGGTGGTGGTCAGCCTGCCCCGGGGCGATGCCAGCCATATCCTGCAGGCAGTCCATCCGCAGCCACTGGATGTGGCCGGCCATTGTGTGCTGGTGGTGGACGATGATCCGGTCATCCTGCAGGCGCTGGCGGCATTGCTGCGGGATTGGGGCTGCACCGCGCTGACAGCTACCGGAATGGATGACGCCCTGGCCTGCGTGGTTGCAGGCGGACAGAAACCGGACCTGGTGCTGTCGGACTACCGGCTGGACGGCGGCGTGCACGGCATTGATCTGATCCGGGCTGTGCGGGAAAAAACCGGCGACGATCTGCCGGCCCTGCTGATGAGCGGCGACACCGATCCGGCCCTGGTGCAGTCGATCCGCCAGCAGCAGTTTCATCTGCTGCACAAGCCGGTGAAGCCGGTGCAGCTGCGCAAGGTCATGCACCAGCTGCTGGCCGGTGCCTAGGGCCTGCCAACCCTAGCTGATCAGCCCCAGCTCCCGCGCCTCGGCAATGCAATGCACCCGGTTGTCGGCGTTCAGCAGCTGCATCAGGGTGGACACATGGGCCTTCACGGTGTGCTCGGAAATGCCCAGGGCAGTGGCGATCTCGCCGTTGCTGTAGCCGGCGGCGATCAGCAGCAGCACGTCGTTCTGGCGCTGGCTGATCTGCTTGCGGATGCGGTTGCGTTCGGCCTGCACGGTGGCGCGGTAGTGGGCCACCGCCTGCGCCACGCCCGCCGGCAGGTAGGTGCCCCCGGCCTCGATCACCGCCAGGCACTGACGGTAATCGTCACGGGCGCCGGTCTTGGCGATGAAACCACTGGCACCCAGGTCCAGCGCTTCGGTCACCAGCGCCACCTGGTCGGCGCCGGACACCATCACCACTGGCGCCGTGACCAGGTTCTCCCGCAGCGTGCGCAGCAGACTCAGGCCGGTGCAGTCCGGCAGGGTGTAATCCAGGAAGATCCAGTCCAGGTCGCTGCGGCTGCCGGCGATGGCCAGGGCGTCCCGGCCGGTGGTGGCCTGCAGGATGTTCACCGGTCCGAACAGATCCCGCAGCAGCGCGGTCACGCCGTCCAGGTACAGCGGGTGGTCATCAACGATCAGAACCTGGGCAAGGGGTTTGTCCATGACGGGCGGTCATTCCATTCGGCGAGCGTGGCCCGCATTGTCGATTCATTCATGGGGTGCTGCAACCGGCAATCCTGTCCGCCCGGCCACGGATCGGCTGAAACCGGCGACCCGATCCGCCCGCGCGGTTGCTTTCACCAACCGCTTTTGGTATAAAGCAGCCCCTCTCGGGTAGAGTCTCACTGTATTGAAGGGTTGTGCCGGTCAGCGGCGCGGCCGATTTGGAGAAAAGGCAATGGCTAAGGTTTGTCAGGTTACCGGCAAGCGTCCGATCGTCGGCAACAACGTATCTCACGCGAACAACAAAACCAAGCGCCGTTTTGAACCCAACCTGCACCATCACCGTTTCTGGGTTGAGAACGAAAAGCGCTTTGTGAAACTGCGTATATCTTCCAAGGGTATGCGGATCATCGACAAGCTGGGCATCGATCAGGTGCTGGCTGACATCCGCGCCCGTGGCGAAAAAGTCTGAGGAATTGACCCATGCGTGACAAGATCAAGCTGGTTTCCAGCGCCGGTACCGGATACTTCTACACCACTACCAAGAACAAGCGCACCATGCCGGAAAAAATGGAGATCAAGAAATTTGATCCCGTCGTCCGCAAGCATGTGCTGTTCAAGGAAGCCAAAATCAAGTAATTGATTTGGAAGGTTTTCTGCTGAGCCGGGTGGGCGTGAGCCTCCCCGGCTTTTTGCGTTCACATGCACCCTTCAGCACTCCCGTTGTCGTCATGGCTGCCATTCCTCTCCGCGTTGTGGTTCCGGGTTTTTCTGCCACACTTTAACCATGCCAGTTGTGTCACCCTCCGGGGCTCAATCTTCATGGAAATATTTCTAGCGCGGCAGCCGGTTTTTGACCGCCAGCTGAATGCCATTGCCTATGAGTTGCTGTACCGGGGCGGCCGCGTGCAGCATGCGGTGATCGACGATCCCGGCAAGGCTTCGATGCAGGTACTGGTCAATGCCTTCTCCGAGATCGGCCTGGAAAAAATTACCAACGGCAAGCCCGCCCTGGTCAACATTCCCCACGAACTGCTGGTCACCGGCGCCCTGCCCAAGGGTCTACAGAAGCTGCTGATTCCCGAGGTGCTGGAAGATGTGGCGGTGGACAAGAACGTGATCCAGGAAGTGAAGAATCTGGTGTCCCTGGGTTACCGGGTGGCGCTGGATGATTTCGTCTATTCCGACGCCTGGAAGCCTCTGATCGCCGTGGCCAGCTTTATCAAGCTGGACGTGATGGCGCTGGGGGTGGAGCGGGTGAAGGAGCAGCTGGCACGCATCCGCCTGTGCGGCAACACCAAGGGCAAACTGCTGGCGGAGAAGGTGGAAACCCACGAGGAATTCGAACTGTACAAGGCCCTGGGCTTTGACTATTTCCAGGGCTATTTCCTGTGCCGCCCCCACGTGATGGCGGCCAATTCGGTGCCGGCGTCCCACATGGTGATCACCAGCCTGCTGGGGGAGCTGGGCCGGGACGACTATGACGTGGACAGTGTGGCGCGCATCATCTGCCAGGACCCGCGCCTGTCCTACAAGCTGATGCGGGTGGTGAATTCGGCGTCGTTCGGGTTGTCGCGCACGGTGAAGACGGTGGAGGACACCATCGTCATCCTGGGGTCCTACGAGTTGCGGCGCTGGGCCAGCATGCTGGCGCTGTCCACGGTCGACAACAAACCCCACGAACTGCTGATAACGGCCATCGTCAGGGCCAAGATGTGCGAACTGGTGGCCAAGCAGCTGAAGCGGCAGAACCCGGGCAGTTATTTCACGGCGGGCCTGTTTTCCCTGCTGGCCGCACTGCTGGACCGGCCGCTGGAGGACATAGTGTCGCAGATGCCGCTGTCGGCTGAGCTGGAGCTGGCGCTGGTCACCGGCGGCGGCGACATCGGCCAGGTGCTGCGGGCGGTGGAGGCGTATGAAGCCGGTCGATTCGAGGAATCCCTGCTGCAGGGAATGACCGCAGCGCTGTTCTGGGACATTTACCTGGAAGCGCTGGAATGGTCTGCCGTGGCCAGCCACGCGATGTTGTCCCGGGGTGAGAACGGCAAGGGCTGAGCGCCGTTGACCGGGCTTCCGATGTTATTTTTACGCGCCGATCCGGTCGAGCAGCAGGTGGCCGTGCCTGTCCGGCGTTGCCTGCCAACCTGTTTCGATCAGCAGGGTTGAAACCGCTTCCACCACCAGCGCCGGCCCTTTCACCACCTGCCCCTGTGCCAGATCTTCGCGCCGGTAAAGAAGTACTTCACCCAATCCCTCCAGTTGGCACCGTTGAGCGGGCTTTGCATCCGGCCCCGCCGGCCATTCCGGCAGGGCAACCGGTTCCCCGGCAATCTGTGCCTGCACCCGCGCATTCACTACTTCCACCGCCATGGGCAGCTGGTGGCCGAAACGGGCGGCATGGGCGGCGTGGAAGTCGTCCTCGGCCTGCTGGGAATCACCTTGCCAGGGAATGTTCAGGAAGTAGCGCTGGCCACGGTAGCGCAGGTCCAGGCTGGGTCTGAGGGTGATGGCAGGCCCAGCGCCTTGCCCGAGGGCGGTGATGGCTTCCTGCTCCAGCGTTTCCAGTGCGGCATGGCTGCGGGCAGCCTGTTCCCGCAGCAGACCACCCAGCGCCCGGCTCGCCTGGCGTTCGGCCGGTGCCACCACCATGCCGAATGCCGACAGCACGCCACCATGGACGGGTACCAGTGCCTTGTCCATGCCCAGCGCATCGGCCAGTGCGCAGACGTGCAGGCCGCCAGCGCCACCGAAGCTGCACAGACGGAACTGGCGCACGTCATGTCCCCGTTGCACCGAGATCACCCGCAGGGCCCGGGCCATGTGTTCGTTGGCGATACTCAGGATGCCCTGGGCGGTATCGGCCAGCGACAGTCCGAGCCGGTCCGCGATAGGTTGCAGTGCGCGGCGGGCGGCGTCCAGGTCCAGGGTCATGCGTCCGCCCAGGAAGTAGTCTGGCCGCAGCCGCCCCAGCAGGGCGTTGGCGTCGGTGACGGTGGGCAGGGTGCCGCCGCGACCATAGCAGGCCGGTCCGGGTGCGGCGCCAGCGGACTGCGGGCCGACCTGCAGCAGACCGCCGGCGTCGATCCAGGCGATGGAGCCGCCGCCGGCGCCGATGGTGTGCATGTCCACCTGCGGCACAGCCACAGGCCAGGGCCCGATGCGGCCCTCATTGGTGAGGCGGATGTCGCCGTCGATCAGGGCGACGTCGGTGGAGGTGCCACCCATGTCGAAGGTGAGCAGGCGGGACGAATCCAGCTGCCCGGCAATGAAACGCGCCGCCGCCATGCCACCCGCAGGGCCGGACAGCAACAGGTTCACCGCCCGCTCGCCGGCCTGGACTGTGTCCAGGGTGCCGCCGGTGGATTGCATGATGGCCAGGGGGCTCGGTGCCACGCCGTCCCGCAGCCGTGCCAGATACTGTTTCACCCTCGGCCCCAGCGAAGCGTTCAGCCAGGTGGCGATGCCGCGCTCGTACTCACCGGATTCCGGCAGTACGGCGCTGGAAATACTGGTGAGCCAATGGGGTGACAGCGCAGCGAGCAAACGCTGCTCGGCAGCCGGATCGAGAAAGGAAAACAGCAGGCAGACGGCGACGGCTTCGACGTTGGCCTCGCGCAGCTGTTCCAGCAGGTGTGCAATGTCCGCTTCCGTCAGTGGCTCCAGGGTTTGTCCTTGTGCATCCACCCGGCCTCCGGTTTCAAAACAGAGTTGCGCCGGCACGGGCGGCTGCAGTAGGGGCGGCTGCAGATTGTAGAGTTCACGCCGGGTCTGCCGGCCAAGGGTCAACAGATCCGCGAAACCGCGATTGGTGACGAATGCCGTGCGCACGCCCTTGCCTTCCAGCGCCGCGTTGGTGGCCACCGTGCTGCCATGCACGATGCGCACACCTCCTTCGCGCACGGCGTCCTGCAGGCCCAATTCTGCGATGCCCTGCAGGATCGCCTGCTCCGGCGCCTCGGGGGTGGACAGCACCTTGTGAATGCGCAGGCCCGCCGCATCCAGCAGCACGAAATCGGTAAAGGTGCCGCCGGTGTCCACGCCCAGGCGCAGCATTTTTGTCGCATTCACGATTTCAACTTCCCCGCCGTTTCTGAATAATGGAGCGCTTCGCATTCTACCGCAGTCGAAACCGACTATTGCAGCCGAAACCTATGCCCGAATTACCTGAAGTGGAAACCACACGCCGTGGCATCGCGCCGCATATCATTGGCAAGCGGGTGAAGCGCATCGAGGTGCGCCAGCCCAGCCTGCGCTGGCCGGTGCCGGAGGAGATTCACGCCGCCGAGGGCCGCAAGCTGCAGGCGGTGGAGCGGCGTGGCAAATACCTGCTGCTGCGTTTTGCCAACGGCACCATCATCACCCATCTGGGCATGTCGGGCAGTCTGCGCATTGCGCTGCCGGACGAGCCGCCGCTGTTTCATGATCACGTCGACCTGCTGTGCAGTGACGGCACCCGCCTGCGCTACTGCGATCCGCGCCGCTTCGGCGCCTGGCTGTGGACTGAGGACGATCCGCTGCAACATCCGCTGCTGGCGGAGCTGGGCCCCGAGCCGCTAACGGATGCCTTCACCGCCGGCTATCTGGCCCAGCGTGCTGCTGGCCGCAAAACGGCGGTGAAAGCTTTTCTGATGGACAGCCATATTGTGGTGGGGGTGGGGAATATCTACGCCAACGAGGCCCTGTTCATGGCGGGCATCCACCCCAAACGGGCGGCGGGCAAGGTCAGCCTGGTGCGCTACGAAAAGCTGGTACAGGCGGTGAAGCAGGTACTGGCGGATTCCATCGAGATGGGCGGCACCACGTTGCGGGATTTCGTCGGCGGTGACGGCAAGCCGGGATATTTCCAGCAGACGTTGCGGGTGTATGGCCGTGGTGGCCAGCCGTGCCGTCGCTGTAAGGCGGAGCTCCATGAAATCCGCCTGGGCCAGCGGGCTACCGTTTTCTGCAAAACCTGCCAGACTTGAAAGATCTGTGCGGCGCTCACAATGCAGCCAAAATGCGATCCAGTCGGAAAAATCGGCGGGTCAGGTCATGACATTGCCTTACAAAGTGGAAGGCCGCACTATTAGCGAATACACTCAAATCAATCCATTCCGGTGGCATCCTTCGCAAGAACAAGAAGAGGAATCGTTATGCGTAGCCTGAAACAGAATCTCAAATCCGCCACCCTGGCACTGGCCATGGCCGCGTTCGCCGGCGCGCCCGCGCTGAGCAACGCCGAGATCGTGACGGAGCGCCCCACCGGACTGGAAATGACCGCCGATGCGGTGCTGGTGCGTCCGCTGACACTGGTGGCCACTGTGGTGGGTACCGTGGTGTATGTGGTGTCGCTGCCGTTTTCTGCCCTGGGTGGCAACGCCGGTGAAGCGGGCCAGACCCTGGTGGTAACACCGTTCAAGGCTACGTTCGTGCGCTGTCTGGGCTGTACCGAAAAACACCTGGCCTACGCCGAACGGCAGGAATAATCCGGCGCCTGTCGCCGGGTTCGATCATCTTCTCCCGCCGCCCGGCATCCGGGCGGCATCTGCATTCAATTCACAATTCAGTGAGCCGCAGCCCCGGTCCGGGCCGAGCCCAGCCGGCGCTTGTCGGATGCCGCTTCCACCATCCCATTCTTTAACGTCCAGCGAATCACGTGCATGTCGCCATAGACGCGCTCGGTTTCCTGCAGTCGGTGGCCCTTTGCGTCCAGCGCGGCACCCAGGACTGGCGTGAAGGCGCCGGGCTCATACTCCACCATGTCAGGCAGGTACTGGTGGTGGAAGCGGGGGCGGTCCACCCAGGCTTGCGGGCCTTTGCCGTCGAGTGCTTCCAGCAGGCCGAGGAACACCATGCTGATGATGCGGCTGCCGCCGGGGGTGCCAATGATGGCGAACTGGCGGTTGTCCGCCGGGCCGTATTCCATGAAGGTGGGCGTCATGCTCGACAGGGGGCGTTTGCGCGGCGCGATGGCGTTGGCGGCGCTGCCCACCAGACCGAAGGCATTGGGCGAGCCTGGCTGGGCGGAGAAGTCGTCCATCTCGTTGTTGAGCAGCACGCCGGTGCCCGCCACCGTGTAGCCGGAGCCGAACGGCAGATTGATGGACAGGGTGGCGGACACGCGGTTGCCGGCCTTGTCGATGATGGAAAAATGCGTGGTGTGGGTGCCGGACGGCGGGGGTGGCACCGGCGCCAGATCCTTGCTCGGCGTGGCGTGGCTGCCGGAGATGTTGGCGGCGATTTCTTCCAGGTACACCGGGTCCAGCAGCTTCTGCACCGGCACTGTTACGAAATCCGGATCACCCAGAAATTCGGCGCGGTCGCGGTAGGCGCGGCGCATCACTTCAATCAGCAGGTGAGTGCGGTCGGCCTCGTTCCGGTGGGTGAGATCGAACTGTTGCAGCATGCCAAACATCTGCCCCAGAGCGATACCGCCCGACGACGGCGGCGGTGCGGACCAGACCTCGGCGCCGCGGTATTTGAAATGAACCGGCTCGCGTTCCACCAGCGTGTAGCCCGCCAGATCCTCCAGTGTCCAGATGCCGCCGCCGGCCTTCACGCCGGCCACCAGTTTCTGCGCCACATCGCCTTTGTAGAAACCGTCGAAGCCTTTGTCGGCCAGTGCCTTCAGCGTCGTCGCCAGTTCCGGCTGGCGGATGGTGGCGGTGTTGAGGGGCTGGCCGTCTGCCAGGAAGATGCGGGCGCTGTCGGGATTCATCATCAGTACCGGAGCGCGAAAGCCG
>JBMOPR010000576.1:0-11888 GCA_049323075.1 Pseudomonadota bacterium | reverse complement strand
CGAATACCATGCCTTCAACCCGGATGTGGTGGCGGCGCTGCACAAGGCTGTACAGTCCGGCGAATACGAGGCCTACAAGGAATACGCGGCGCTGACCCAGGATCGTCCGGTGGCGGCGATTCGCGACCTGCTGAAACTGAAGTCCGGCCTCAAGCCGATTCCGCTGGAGGACGTGGAGCCGCTGGAAAAAATCCTGCGCCGCTTCGATTCTGCCGGCATGTCGCTGGGTGCGCTGAGCCCGGAAGCCCACGAGGCCATCGCCACCGCGATGAACACGCTGGGTGGCCGTTCCAATTCCGGCGAGGGCGGTGAAGATCCGGCCCGTTTCGGCACCATCAAGAATTCCAAGATCAAGCAGGTGGCGTCGGGCCGTTTCGGCGTGACCCCGGCGTATCTGACCAGTGCGGAAGTGCTGCAGATCAAGATTGCCCAGGGCGCCAAGCCCGGCGAGGGTGGCCAGTTGCCTGGTGGCAAGGTGAACGAGCTGATCGCGCGCCTGCGTTATTCCGTGCCCGGCGTGACGCTGATCTCGCCGCCGCCGCATCACGACATCTATTCCATCGAAGATTTGTCGCAGCTGATTTTCGACCTGAAGCAGGTCAATCCGGATGCGCTGGTGTCGGTGAAGCTGGTGTCGGAACCCGGCGTGGGCACTATCGCCGCCGGAGTGGCCAAGGCGTACGCCGACCTGATCACCATTTCCGGTTATGACGGCGGTACCGCCGCCAGCCCGCTCACCTCGATCCGCTATGCCGGCTCGCCGTGGGAACTGGGTCTGAGCGAAGCGCACCAGGCATTGCGCGCCAACGACTTGCGCGCGAAGGTACGCCTGCAGACTGATGGTGGCCTGAAGAACGGTCTCGACGTGATCAAGGCTGGCATCATGGGCGCGGAAAGCTTCGGCTTCGGCACCATTCCGATGCTGGCGCTGGGCTGCAAATACCTGCGGATCTGTCACCTGAACAACTGCGCCACCGGCGTTGCCACCCAGCAGGACAAACTGCGCAAGGACCATTTCATCGGCGAGCCGGAAATGGTGATGAACTTCTTCAAGTTCGTGGCGCAGGAAACCCGCGAGTGGCTGGCCCGCATCGGCGTGCGCTCGATGGAAGAGCTGGTGGGTCGCACCGATCTGCTGGAAATCATCGAGGGCATCACGCCCAAGCAGAAGGCGCTGAACCTGCGTCCGCTGCTGGTGAACGACAACATTCCTGCCGACAAGCCGCAGACCTGCGGCATGCCGCGCAACGAACCGTTCGACAAGGGCATTCTGGCCGAGAAAATGGTCAGCGCGGCGATCTCCGTCATCGAGAAGAAAGCCGGTGGCGAATTCGAATTCCGCATCACCAACTGCGACCGCTCCATCGGTGCGCGGATTTCCGGTGAAATCGCCAAGCGTCACGGCAACCAGGGCATGGCGGACAAGCCCATCACTTTCCGCTTCAAAGGCACAGCGGGCCAGAGCTTCGGCGTGTGGAACGCCGGCGGTCTGCACCTGTACCTGGAAGGTGATGCCAACGATTACGTGGGCAAGGGCATGACCGGCGGCAAGCTGGTGCTGCGCCAGCCCAGCGGCCATCCCTACAAGAGCCAGGACACCGCCATCATCGGCAACACCTGTCTGTACGGTGCCACCGGCGGCAAGCTGTTCGCCGCGGGTCAGGCCGGCGAGCGCTTCGGCGTGCGCAACTCTGGCGCCCATGCGGTGGTGGAAGGCGTGGGCGACCACGGCTGCGAATACATGACGGGCGGCCTGATCACCGTGCTGGGCAAGACCGGCTACAACTTCGGCGCGGGTATGACCGGTGGTTTTGCCTATGTGCTGGATCGGGACAAGACCTTCGTCGACAAATACAACCACGAACTGGTGGATATCCACCGCATCAATACTGAGGAAATGGAAGCGTACCGCAGCCATCTGACCGGGGTGATCCGGGAATTCGTCAGCGAGACCGGCAGTGCGTGGGGGCAGCAGATCCTGGATAACTTCGATGATTTCAGCGGCCTGTTCTGGCTGGTGAAACCGAAGGCGGCCAACCTGCAGAAGCTGATGAACCACATCAGAAACCGGCCCGAGTAACTGGAAATTCAGAGGTTAGAATGGCAGAGCGTTTAGATAACAATTTCCAGTTTCTGGATGTGCCGCGCAAGGATCCCGACAAAAAGGACATCGCCACCCGGCGTGGCAAGTTTGTCGAGATCTACCAGCCGTTTGAGCCGGTGCAGGTGGCGTCCCAGGCCCATCGTTGCCTGGCCTGCGGCAACCCCTATTGCGAATGGAAATGCCCGGTTCATAACTTCATTCCCAACTGGCTGAAGCTGATTTCCGAAGGCAACATTCTGGAAGCGGCGGAACTGTCGCACCAGACCAACACCTTGCCGGAAGTGTGCGGCCGCGTTTGCCCGCAGGACCGCCTGTGCGAAGGCGCCTGCACGTTGAATGACGGCTTTGGTGCCGTCACCATTGGCTCGGTGGAGAAATACATCACCGACACCGCGCTGGCCATGGGCTGGCGCCCCGACATGTCGAAAGTGGTGTGGACCGACAAGAAAGTTGCCGTGATTGGTGCCGGTCCCGCCGGACTGGGCTGCGCCGATATTCTGGTGCGCAGCGGTGTGAAGCCGGTGGTGTTCGACCGCAATCCCGAAATCGGCGGCCTGCTCACGTTCGGCATTCCGGAATTCAAACTGGAAAAACCGGTGATGACCCGCCGTCGCGAAGTGTTCGAAGGCATGGGTGTGGAATTCCGCCTGAACATCGAGATCGGCAAGGACGTCACCATCGACCAATTGCTGAATGATTACGATGCCGTGTTCATGGGCATGGGCACCTACACCTACATGAAAGGCGGTTTCCCCGGCGAAGATCTGGCGGGCGTGCACGAAGCGCTGCCGTTCCTGGTGTCGAACGTCAACCGTAACCTGGGCTTTGAAAAGAATCCGGCGGATTTTGTCGACATGCGCGGCAAGCGCGTGGTGGTGCTGGGTGGTGGCGACACTGCCATGGACTGCAACCGCACCTCGATCCGTCAGGGCGCGAAAAGCGTGGTCTGCGCCTATCGCCGTGACGAAGAGAACATGCCGGGCTCGCGCCGTGAAGTGGCCAATGCCCGCGAGGAAGGCGTCGAGTTCCTGTTCAACCGCCAGCCCATCGCCATCATCGGCGATGACAAGGTGGAAGGCGTGAAGGTGGTGGAAACCCGTCTGGGCGAGCCCGATGCCCGTGGCCGCCGCAGCCCCGAGCCGATTCCTGGCAGCGAGCAGGTGTTGCCGGCCGATGCGGTGATCATCGCCTTTGGTTTCCGTCCCAGTCCGCAGCCCTGGTTTGCCGGCGCCAATGTCAGCATCGACGACAGTGGCCGCGTGATCGCGCCGGAAAAAGCCCAATACCCGTTCCAGACCAGCAACCCGAAAATCTTCGCCGGTGGCGACATGGTGCGGGGCTCGGATCTGGTGGTCACTGCCATCTGGGAAGGCCGCAAGGCGGCGGAAGGCATTCTCGACTATCTGGGTGTCTGATCACGCCAGCGCCGGTGCGCAGCCCTGCCACCGGCGTTACAATTTCCGCCTGATCTGGGCATAATCCTGACCCACAGGTTTCCAATCCGGCCAGCCTGCTCCACCATCCCAACTTGCCAGAAGAGTCAGCCATGACCGCACTGAAAAACGACCGTTTCCTTCGCGCCCTGTTGCGCCAGCCCGTTGATGTCACCCCGGTGTGGATGATGCGCCAGGCGGGCCGCTATCTGCCGGAATACCGGGCGACGCGGGCGAAGGCCGGAGACTTTCTGTCGCTGTGCAAGAACGCGGAGCTGGCCTGCGAAGTCACCCTGCAGCCGCTGGAGCGGTTCGAACTGGATGCGGCCATTCTCTTCTCCGACATTCTCACGGTGCCGGATGCCATGGGCCTGGGCCTGTACTTCGAAGAGGGTGAAGGCCCCCGGTTCAAAAAGCCGGTGCGCACGGAAAAGGACGTGGCCGATCTGCCGGTGCCGAAAGCCGCCACCGATCTGGATTACGTGATGAACGCGGTGCGTACCATTCGTGGCGCGCTCAATGGACGGGTGCCGCTGATCGGCTTCTCCGGCAGCCCCTGGACGCTGGCGACCTACATGGTGGAAGGCGGCTCCAGCAAGGATTTCCGTACCATCAAACGCATGCTGTACGCCCAGCCGGAAGTGCTGCACGCGCTGCTGGACAAACTGGCGCTCAGCGTCATCGATTACCTGAACCAGCAGATCCTGGCGGGCGCGCAGGCGGTGCAGATTTTCGATACCTGGGGCGGTGTGCTCAGCACTCGCTGCTACCAGGATTTCTCGCTGCGCTACATGGAAAAAATCGTCAAGGGCCTGATCCGCGAGCATGAGGGCCGTACCGTGCCGGTGATCCTGTTCACCAAAAACGGTGCCCAGTGGCTGGAACTGATTGCGAACACCGGCTGCGACTGTGCCGGCCTGGACTGGACCAATGAGATCGCCGCCGCCCGCGCCCGGGTGGGTGACCGCATTGCGCTGCAGGGCAACATGGACCCGTCCGTGCTGTACGCCTCTGCGTCGGATATCCGGTCTGAAGTAGGGCGGATTCTGGCCGGTTTCGGCAAGGGCAACGGCCATGTCTTCAATCTTGGCCATGGCATTGCGCTGGATGCCGATCCCGACAAGGCCAAAGTGTTTGTCGATGCGGTACACGAGCTGTCAGCGCCTTACCACGTCTAGGCTGCATCCGTTTAACGATAGATTCCCCGAGTGTCCGGCGTGTTCAGTCCGGACCCGTTTCCCCCCTCGCTGTTTCTTTAGTTCACCCGCGCATTTATGGTAAGCCTGCGGGGGCCATCCGTTTGACGGAATGGCCGCTTAGGGCTGACAGTTGGCCCGTATGTTCAAGTCAGGCCCGGTCAGCTCGCGTACAGTCGAAGTACCTGATTTTTCCGATCAGCCTTCAACAATAACAACAAGCAAGGGCTTTCCATGAATATGCGTGCCTTTTCCAGAGCATTGTTTCCGTTCGTTCTCGTTTCCGCTACTGCGATTTCGCTGACGGGCTGTGGCGGCGGAACGCCAGCGGAAGTTCCCCGTGCCACTACCGGCAGCACCAATCTCACCGGCCTGTGGCGGGTGGTTTCCAAAGTCGGCACCACCACCCAGCGCACCGCTGCCACCTTGGTGGACGGCGGCGCCACTGTCACCATGAATGACTGCGGCTTCGGCTATCGTAACTACACGCTCAAGCGTACAGGGGGAGTCCTGGAGGGCTACTACTTCGATCTGGCCGATATCGTGGTGGTGAACAACGACACCATGACCTACGACTACAACACCATCAATCGTGATTTCGCGAAGATGGACAAGGATGCCCTCTACGACATGGGCAACTTTTCCCTCACCTCGGCCTCTTTCCCCACCGTGAATGCAACCAGCGATGTCTGTGTCGGCTTCACGGATAACGGGTCGGTGGAAGGCCTGATCCTGTCCACCCGGGTGAATGGCCAGATGCTGCGCATCACCATCAACCTGACCAACAGCCTGCGTACCGGCAGCTTTGCCATCGAGCCATTCGGCAATGCGCCCGCCACGGTGACGCTGGACGGCACTTCATTGCAGACCCTGATCGGCACGGATTCCGCTGCCGTACTGCAGGGCACGCTCACCATCACCAAACGCGGTGCTGTGTGGGTGGAAGGTACCGTGACCGGCAAGCTGGATGATGAAGTCACCAACGTCAGCATCAGCTTCAAGGCGGAAACGCCCTGACCGGTTGAACGCCTTCGCCTGCATTGTCTGCCGGCCACAAAAAAGGGCAGCTCCTGATGGGCTGCCCTTTTTGATTTCGTGTTATTCGAATCCCGGGATCAGCGGCCGTGGGCGCGCGCCTGGTAGCGGGCGGAGGTAGTGGCCACCACTTCGCCGCTTTCGTCTTTCAGTTCCAGGTTCAGGATGTAGACCGACTTGCCTTTCTCTTCCACTTCACGCTTCACGCGCTCGATTTCCTCGTCGCTCAGGGTGGCTTCGACGGTGACGGCGGTTTTGGCGGGTTTCAGGAACTTGATCGACATCTCGGTGACGATCGGGTAGCACTTGGTCACGTCGAAGGCGCTGAAGAACAGCGAGCCGCCGGGCAGTTCGGCGATGGTGAACAGGGAGCCGGCGTACATGATGTTGATGTGGTTCTGGTTGCCCTCGAACGGAATGCGCATTTTGACGCGGCCGCGCTCCAGTTCGATCAGCTCGGCGCCGGTGTGGCGGGCCAGCGGGATGGAGCCGGTGGTCATCTGATTGACTTGTTTGATGTCGAGAGGCATGGAACTCATGAAAACACCTGTTTTTCGGTTAGAGTGGCTTGTTGATATTCTGGACCAGCGCCAGAATTCCCCCTGCAAAAGAGCCTGTATCCTATCAAGCTGATCACCCTTTGGACTAGTCGGTCATCCATGCGCGGAACCATATTGTTCATTCTGGTTAATTTTCTGTTGTCAGCGGCGGCGCAGGCTGCCGGTCATGGCGTGGTTCTGCAATACCACCATGTTTCGGAGCGCACGCCGGCGGCCACCAGTGTCTCGCCCGCCGTGTTCGAGCGCCAGATGCTGTTCCTGCGGGACAATGGCTTTACGGTGTGGCCACTGTCGCGGCTGGTGGCGCATCTGCAGCAGGACAAGTCGGTGCCCGACGGCACGGTGGCCATCACCTTCGACGACGCCTATACCGATGTGCGGGATCAGGCCGCGCCTTTGCTGCAGCGTCTGGGATTCCCCTTCACCCTGTTCGTGGCCACGGATTTCGTCGACAGGCACCAGAAGGGCTACTTGAGCTGGGACGAGGTGCGGCAGCTGCAGAAGCAGGGAGCGGAGCTGGCGGGGCATACGCTGGGCCATCCGCATCTGCTGCGGCGTTTACAAGGTGAGGACGAAACGGCTTGGCTCGCGCGGGTACGGCATGAAATCGACGCGGCAGAAACCCGCGTAGAACAGCAGACTGGCGATCATCTGCGTCTGTTTGCCTATCCCTATGGCGAGGCGGATGAAACCCTGATCGCCAAAGTGAAGGAGTGGGGCTATATCGGTTTCGGCCAGCAATCCGGCGCGGTCAACAAGGCGTTGCTGCAGAGTGGCATGGCGCCGCGTTTTCCGTTCAATGTCGCCTATTCGGACATGACGGAGTTCCAGCACAAAGTCAGCAGCCTGCCGTTGCCAGTGCGGGCTGAAAATGCCGGACCGATTGTGTGGGAGCAGGCTGTGCGGCCCCGTCTGGAATTGACGCTGGCGGAGCCGGTGAAGGAGTTGAACTGTTATGTCACCGGGCAGGGCCGGGCACAGGTGCAGAAAAAGCCGGATGGAGTGTTTGTGGTGCAGGCGGAAAAAAATATTGGCGTGGGACGCGCCCGTTGCAACTGCACCAGCCCGGTTGCAGCAGCGGATCTGCGAGATCTCAGCCTGAAACTGAAACCGCGTTTCTACTGGTATTCACAGCAGTGGATTCGCAAGAACGACGATGGCAGCTGGTATCCGGAACCCTGAGCAGGTCCGGATATGGCTCAGGCCTTCTGGATCAGCGCCAGTTCCTTGTCCGGATCGGGCGTGGACACCTCGAAGCCGCTTTCACGGCAATGGAAACACTCCACCACCTTGTCGTCCTGCACGGAGTCCAGGTGCACGTCGAATTTCCACAACCGGCGCAGATGTTTCAGCACTTCCTCGGCGGATTCCTTTTCCAGTGGCCGACGGTTGTGCCGTATGTGGCGCATGGTAAGGGAGCGGTCGCCGCGGATATTGACGTTGAACACCTGGATGTTGGGTTCATTCATCGACAGGTTGTACTGCTGTGACAGTCGTTCGCGGATATAGCGGTAACCCGGATCATCGTGAATGGCGGTGATTTCCAGCTCGCGCTTCACATCGTCATCCAGGATCGAGAAGAATTTGAATTCACGGATCAGGCGCGGTGACAGGAACTGCTGGATGAAACTCTCATCCTTGAAGTTCTGCATGGCAAAATGCAGCGTCTCCAGCCAGGGCGAACCGGCAATCTCAGGGAACCACTTTTTGTCTTCGTCAGTGGGGTTTTCGCAGATGCGGCGGATGTCCTGCATCATGTTGAAACCCAGCGCATAAGGATTGATGCCGCTGTAAAACTTGCTGTTGAAGGGCGGCTGGTAAATCACGGCAGTGTGCGATTGCAGGAATTCCAGCATGAAGCCGTCGGTGAGGCGGCCTTCGTCATACAACTTGTTGATCAGCGTGTAGTGCCAAAAGGTGGCCCAGCCTTCGTTCATCACCTGGGTCTGGCGCTGGGGATAGAAATACTGCGCGATCTTGCGCACGATGCGCACCACTTCGCGTTGCCAGGGTTCCAGCAGCGGCGCATTTTTTTCGATGAAATAGAGCAGGTTTTCCTGCGGTTCTTCCGGAAAGCGGATGACGTCCTCGTGGGCCTGTTTGCCCAGTGGTTTGGGAATGGTGCGCCAGAGTTCGTTTACCTGCTTCTGCAGATATTCCTCGCGCTCTTTCTGGCGCTGGCGTTCCTCTTCAGCAGAAATCGGATAGGGCCGCTTGTAGCGGTCCACGCCGTAGTTCATCAGTGCGTGGCAGGAATCCAGCACTTTTTCCACTTCGGCCACGCCGTGGCGTTCCTCGCAGCGGGCAATGTAGTTTTTCGCAAACACCAGGTAATCGATGATGGAGCTGGCATCAGTCCAGCTGCGGAACAGATAGTTGCCCTTGAAAAACGAATTGTGGCCGTAACAGGCGTGGGCAATCACCAGTGCCTGCATCATCATGGTGTTTTCTTCCATGAGATAGGCGATACAGGGATTGGAGTTGATGACGATTTCATACGCCAAGCCCATCTGGCCGCGGCGGTAATGCTGTTCGTTGGAAACGAAATGCTTGCCGTAGGACCAGTGGTTGTAGCCCACCGGCATGCCCACGGAGGAATAGGCATCCAGCATCTGTTCAGCTGAAATGATCTCGATCTGGTTGGGATAAGTATCCAGACCGAATTCTGCAGCGACGCGACCGATTTCCCTGTCGTAGTCCTGGATCAGTTCAAAGGTCCAGTCAGATCCGGTGGAGATGGGATTGCGCTCTGTCATGGGCATCAACTGTGGGCTGGCCGACGTTGGAACAGTTCGCGGAACACCGGGTAAATGTCGCCGGGTTCGCTGATCTGCTGCATGGAAAAATGCGGTACTGCCGCTTCGATCGTTTCGTATTCGCGCCAGAGAGCCTGGTGACGGCGCGGGTTGATTTCAATGTAGGAGTAATACTGCACCCGGGGCAGGATATCCTTCATCAGGATTTCCCGGCAGGTGGGCGAGTCGTCGTTCCAATTGTCGCCGTCCGAGGCCTGTGCGCCATAAATGTTCCAGTCTTCCGTCGGGTAGCGGTCGACGATGATTTCCCGCATCAGTTTCAGCGCGCTGGACACGATGGTGCCGCCGGTTTCGCGGGAGTAGAAAAATTCCTCCTCGTCCACTTCCTTGGCGCTGGTGTGATGACGGATGAATACCACTTCGATGCGCTCGTAATTCCGCTTCAGGAACATGTACAGCAGGATGAAGAAACGCTTGGCCATGTCCTTCATCGCCTGGTTCATTGAGCCGGATACGTCCATCAGACAGAACATCACCGCCTTCGACGTCGGCTTGGGGTGCTTCATGTGCAGGTTGTAGCGCAGGTCGATAGTATCGATGAACGGAATCTTGTTGATCCGGCGGCGCAGCTTGGCGATCTCGATTTCCAGTTCTTCCTGCTTGCGTTTGTCCCGCAGGATCGGGTCCTGTTCCTGCAGTGCGCGTAACTGGTCTTCCGCCAGGCGCAGACGACGGCGAGCGGAGGCGCCCAGCGCGATGCGGCGGCTGGTGGCCTGGCGCATCGAACGTACGATATTGATCTTGGACGGATTGCCTTCGTTGATGACGCCTGCGCGCACGTACTTGAAGGATTCGATGCCCTGCAGCTGGCGTTTTACCAGATTGGGCAGCTCCAGATCCTCAAACAGGAAATCAAGGAATTCATCCTGGCTGATCTGGAAAACGAATTCATCAATGCCCTCGCCGGAATTGCTGGGGTCACCGCTGCCGCTGCCGGCACCGCCACCGCCCCCTTGGGGGCGAGGCACGCGGTCACCAGCGACAAATTCCTTGTTGCCGGGATGAATGATCTCGCGCTTGCCGCCCTTGGTGTGATGAAAATGGGGTTCGGAAATGTCACGGCGGGGAATGGAAATGCTTTCGCCGCTGTCCAGATCGGTAATGCTGCGTTTGGTGACGGCCTCGTCCACCGCTTTCTTGATGTGCTTGCGGTAACGGTGCAGGAACCGCTGCCGGTTCACCGTGCTCTTGTTCTTGCCATTCAGGCGACGATCAACAACGTAGGACACAGCACCACCTTAAATAGAGGCTACACAAGCCGGTTCGAGGAATCCTGGAATCCGGATACACCGTGATTCCATCCCCGGGGGCTGCTCCGTGGCCCTCGGGGGTGGTCGCTTGCCCATGCTGCAGAGCGCTCCGCTTTCTGGATTCGACGAACCTGCCGGCGTATTCATTTACTGCACTATTACTGCGACTTGCGCACCCGCAAATACCACTCCGACAGCAGCCGCACCTGTTTCTCGGTGTAGCCACGTTCCACCATGCGCTTGACGAAGTCTTCGTGTTTCTTGAGATCGCCCTTGGACGCTTTCGGATTGAAAGAAATGACCGGAAGCAGATCCTCGGTGTTCGAGAACATTTTCTTCTCGATCACGGTGCGCAGTTTTTCATAGCTGAGCCAGGACGGATTCTTGCCTGCGTTGTTGGCGCGGGCGCGCAAGACGAAGTTGACAACCTCGTTGCGGAAATCCTTCGGGTTGCTGATGCCCGCCGGCTTCTCGATCTTTTCCAGCTCTTCGTTCAGCGACTTGCGATCGAAAATTTCGCCGGTATCCGGGTCGCGATATTCCTGATCCTGGATCCAGAAGTCTGCATAAATAACGTAGCGGTCGAAAATGTTCTGGCCGTATTCGGAGTAGGATTCCAGGTAGGCGGTCTGTATTTCCTTGCCAATGAATTCCACATAGCGTGGGGCGAGGAATTCCTTGATCGAGCGCAGGTAGCGTTCGCGGGTTTCCGCGGGGAACTGTTCCTGCTCGATGGCATTTTCCAGTACATGCAGCAAGTGCACCGGGTTGGCCGCGATTTCGGTGTGATCGTAGTTGAACACTTTTGACAGGATCTTGAACGCGAAGCGGGTGGACAAACCTTCCATGCCCTCGTCGACGCCGGCGTTGTCACGGTATTCCTGGTACGACTTGGCCTTTGGATCGGTATCCTTCAGATTTTCGCCGTCGTAAATGCGCATCTTCGAATAAAGCGAGGAGTTCTCCGGCTCTTTCAGGCGCGACAGGGTGGTGAACTGGGCCAGCATGCGCAGGGTATCCGGCGCGCAGTGGGCGTTGGCCAGCGAGCTGTTACGCAGCAGCTTTTCGTAGATCTTGATTTCTTCCGTGACGCGCAGGCAGTACGGCACTTTCACGATATAGATACGGTCGATGAAGGCTTCGTTGTTCTTGTTGTTGCGGAACGCCTGCCATTCGGATTCGTTGGAGTGCGCCAGCACAATGCCGTCAAACGGAATCGCGCCCATGCCTTCCGTGCTGTTGTAGTTGCCTTCCTGGGTGGCGGTCAGCAACGGATGCAGCACCTTGATCGGCGCTTTGAACATTTCCACGAATTCCAGCAGGCCCTGGTTTGCTTTGCACAGGCCGCCGGAAAATGCATAGCAGTCTGGATCGCTCTGGGCAAACTCTTCCAGCTTCCGGATATCGACCTTGCCGACGAGGCTGGAAATATCCTGGTTGTTTTCGTCGCCCGGCTCGGTCTTGGCCACGGCGATCTGGTCCAAAATAGAAGGA
>JBMOPR010000575.1:0-11962 GCA_049323075.1 Pseudomonadota bacterium | reverse complement strand
ACGCCGCTCACTTCCCCGCTCAGATTCGACAGCTCCCGCCGCATGTCTTCCAGTTCCAGCAAAATGCGCTTGGCCCGGGGCAGCAGGGCCTGGCCGGCCTCGGTCAGGGCGATCTGGCGGCCGATGCGGTCGAACAGCTGACAGTTCAGACTGGATTCCAGCAGGGCAATACGCTTGCTGATGGCCGGCTGGGTCAGGTGCAGGCGCAGGGCGGCCTCCGAGAAGGAGCGGGTATCGGCAACGGTGGTGAAGGCTTGAAGTATGGCGATGTCCATAAGGAGTGGTTCAACTGAATCAGTTCATTGGCACATAGATAGATGCAGGGTGCGGGGTCTAGATTTGGGACGGTCAGCGGCATGGGCGAGGCGCGCCCGGAAAAAGCAACGCTTTTTCAGCGCTGAGCGCCGCGAGCCTGCTGGCGAGTGGCCGGCCCCGAAGGGCCGCTGTGCAGCCCCCATGGATGGGTTCACGGCGTGTCCCAAATCCAGACCCCGCACCCTGAAGCGGAAATCAAAGTATCCAAGCAATCATAACAAATAGTAATTCAATCCATGAAAAATATGAATTTGTTTTATGGATTGCCGGGGATTAGGATTCGCATCATTGCACCCCGTTCAAACCAGCTATCCCGAAAGAGGACCCATCCATGGCAGGCAAGACCCTCTATGACAAGTTGTGGGACGCCCACCTTGTCAAACAGCGTGACGACGGCACGGCGTTGCTTTATATCGACCGCCACCTGTTGCACGAAGTGACCTCCCCGCAGGCGTTTGAAGGTCTGCGCTTTGCCGGCCGCAAACCCTGGCGCCTCGACGCCAACCTGGCCACCCCCGACCACAACGTCCCCACCACCGACCGCTCCGGCCCGATCGAAGACGAAGTCTCCCGCATCCAGGTGCAGACCCTCGACGACAACTGCGACGAATTCGGCATCGTCGAATTCAAGATGCACGACCTGCGGCAGGGCATCGTCCACGTGGTGGGCCCCGAGCAGGGTGCAACCCTGCCAGGCATGACCATCGTCTGCGGTGATTCCCATACCGCCACCCACGGTGCGTTCGGTGCACTGGCCCACGGCATCGGCACCTCGGAAGTGGAACACGTCCTCGCCACCCAATGCCTGATCCAGAAAAAAATGAAAGCCATGCTGATCAAGGTGAACGGCCAGCTGGGCGCCGGCATCACCGCGAAGGATGTCGTGCTCGCCATCATCGCCAAAATCGGCACCGCAGGTGGTACCGGCTATGCCATCGAATTCGCCGGCGACGTAATCTCCAGCCTGTCGATGGAAGGCCGCATGACCATCTGCAACATGGCCATCGAAGCGGGCGCCCGCGCCGGCATGGTGGGCGTGGACGACAAAACCATCGCCTATTTTGAAGGCCGCCCCTACGCCCCCAAAGGCGCGAACTGGGACAAAGCCGTTCAATACTGGAAAACCCTGCACAGCGACACCGACGCGAAATTCGACGCCGTGGTGGAACTGAATGGCGTCGATATCGAACCACAGGTGAGCTGGGGCACGTCGCCGGAGATGGTGGTGGCGATCCACGAAACCCTGCCCGATCCCGCTGCCGAAAAAGACCCGGTGAAAGCCGAAGGCATGGTGCGCGCCTATCAATACATGGGCCTGAAACCCGGCATGAAAATGTCCGACGTGGTGCCGGATCGCGTCTTCATCGGTTCCTGCACCAACTCCCGTATCGAGGATCTGCGAGCCGCCGCCGCAGTAGCCAAAGGCCGCAAGGTGTCGCCCAAAGTGAAGCAGGCGATGGTGGTGCCGGGTTCCGGTCTGGTGAAACAGCAGGCCGAGGCAGAAGGACTGCACAATATCTTCATCGAAGCCGGTTTTGAATGGCGCGAGCCGGGCTGCTCCATGTGTCTGGCCATGAACGCCGACCGGCTGGGTGAGGGCGAGCATTGCGCATCCACCTCCAACCGCAATTTCGAAGGCCGGCAGGGTTACGGTGGGCGCACCCATCTGGTGAGCCCGGCCATGGCCGCCGCTGCTGCGGTAGCCGGCCATTTCGTTGACGTACGCACAATGAAGGGAGCCTGATCATGGAAAAATATACCCCATTCACCGGTATCGTCGCGCCGCTGGATCGCGCCAACGTCGACACGGACCTGATCATTCCCAAGCAGTTCCTCAAGTCCATCAAGCGCACTGGCTTCGGCCCGAACCTGTTTGATGAACTGCGCTATCTGGATGAAGGCCAGCCAGGGCAGGACAGCTCAAAGCGTCCGCTCAACAAGGAATTCGTGCTGAACCTGCCGCGCTACAAGGGTGCGCAGATACTGCTGGCCCGCCGCAACTTCGGCTGCGGTTCCAGCCGGGAACACGCTCCCTGGGCGCTGACCGACTTTGGTTTCCGCACGGTGATCGCTCCCAGCTTCGCCGATATCTTCTTCAATAACAGCTTTAAAAACGGTTTGCTTCCTATTGTTTTATCGGAAGAAATCGTTGATCAGCTGTTCAATGAAGTGGCGGCGACCGAAGGCTACAGGCTGACCGTGGACTTGGCCAACCAGCAGATCGTGAAGCCGAACGGCGACACCATCTCGTTCGACGTGGACGAGTTCCGTAAGCACTGCCTGATTAACGGCCTGGACGACATCGGCCTGACCCTGCAGGACGCCGACGCGATCCGGGCCTATGAGGCCAAACGTCGTCAGGAAGCGCCCTGGCTGTTCGATGCAATCAAATAAATTCAATAAGTTAAATAGATTATTTAACGTGGTATAAAAGGATTGATCATGACCAAGAAAATTCTGATCCTGGCCGGCGACGGTATCGGCCCGGAGATCATGCAGGAAGCGGTGAAGGTGCTGGCGTTCGTCAACGACCAGGAAAACCTGGGCCTGGAACTGGAGCACGCCCTGCTGGGTGGCTGCGCCATCGACGCCACTGGCGGACCTCTGCCGGAAGCCACCCTGAAGCTGGCCAAAGAAGCCGACTCCATTCTGCTGGCCGCTGTTGGGGGCCCGAAGTGGGAACCGCTGCCAATCGCCAACCGTCCGGAAAAGGGTCTGCTGGGCATCCGTTCCGCGCTGGAACTGTTCGCCAATTTGCGTCCCGCGATTCTGTATCCGCAACTGGCCAGCGCCTCCAGCCTGAAGCCCGAACTGGTGGCTGGTCTCGACATCCTGATCGTGCGCGAACTGGTGGGCGGCATGTACTTCGGCAAACCACGCGGCATCCGCACGCTGGAAAACGGCGAGCGCGAAGGTTTCAACACGCTGACCTACAAGGAATCCGAGATCGAGCGCATCGGCCGCATCGGTTTTGAAATGGCGCGCAAGCGCAACAAAAAGCTGTGCTCGGTGGACAAGGCCAACGTGCTGGAAGCCACTGAACTCTGGCGTGAAATCATGACGAAGCTCAACAAGGAATATCCCGACGTACAGTTGAGTCACATGTACGTCGACAATGCCGCCATGCAACTGATCCGCGCGCCGAAACAGTTCGACGTGATGGTCACCGAAAACATGTTCGGCGACATTCTGTCGGACGCTGCCGCGATGCTGACCGGTTCCATCGGCATGCTGCCGTCGGCCTCTTTGGACAAGACCGGCAAGGGCATGTATGAACCCTGTCACGGTTCCGCGCCGGATATCGCGGGCAAGGGTGTTGCGAACCCGCTGGCCACCATCCTGTCCGCCGCCATGATGTTGCGTTATTCGCTGAATCAGGGCAGAGTTGCTGACCGTATCGAGCAGGCCGTCAGCACCGTGCTGGACCAGGGTTACCGCACCGGCGACATCTTCACTGAAGGCACGCAAAAAGTCGGTACCGCCCAGATGGGTGAAGCCGTTTTGAATGCCCTGAAAGCACAGAAGTGAATTCCCAGAACTATAAATCCAGAAGCAGGTCGTTATGAGCAAGACATATGATGTAGCAGTTGTCGGCGCCACCGGTGCGGTGGGCGATACCATGATCCGCGTTCTTGAAGAGCGCAATTTCCCGGTTGGCAAACTGTACGCCCTGGCCAGTGAGCGTTCCGCTGGCAAGATCGTGCAGTTCAAGGGCCAGAACATTCGCGTTGAAAACCTGGCCACGTTCGATTTCTCCAAAGTGCAGATCGGCCTGTTCTCTGCGGGCGGTTCCATTTCCGAAGAGTTCGCGCCCAAGGCCGCTGCCGCCGGCTGCATCGTGATCGACAATACCTCCCACTTCCGTTACGACGCGGATATTCCGCTGGTAGTGCCCGAAGTCAACCCGCACAAAATCGCCGAATACAAAACCCGGGGCATCATCGCCAATCCGAACTGTTCCACCATTCAGATGCTGGTGGCACTGAAGCCGATCCATGACGCGGTGGGCATCGAGCGCATCAACGTTGCCACTTACCAGGCCGTGTCTGGCACCGGCAAGGAAGCAATCGAGGAACTGGCCAAGCAGACGGCCGACATCCTCAATGGCCAGCCCGTCACCGCCGAAGTCTATCCCAAGCAGATCGCGTTCAACGTCCTGCCGCACATCGACGTCTTCCAGGAAAACGGCTACACCAAGGAAGAAATGAAGATGGTGTGGGAAACCAAGAAGATCATGGGCGACGAATCCATCGTGGTGAACCCCACCTGCGTGCGCGTGCCGGTGTTTTTCGGTCATTCCGAAGCGGTGCATATTGAAACCCGCAAGAAGATCACTGCGGACGAAGTGCGTGCCCTGCTGCAGAAAGCCCCGGGCGTAACGGTACTGGATGAGCGCAAGCCGGGCGGCTATGCCACCCCGGTGACCGAGGCTGCTGACAAGGATGACACCTTCGTCAGCCGTATCCGGGAAGACATTTCACACCCGCGCGGCATCAACCTGTGGGTAGTGTCCGACAACGTCCGCAAGGGCGCGGCCACCAACAGCGTGCAAATTGCCGAAGTGTTGATAAAACAGTACATATAATCGATACTTGCCTTCATCTTGTCAGGCCGGTTCTCGAATAGTGGGCTAACCCCGTCACGATTGTTCAAGAATTTGCCTGACAACATCGAATTGAAAGCTATCCTTATTAGTTAGGGGTAGCTTCCATTTCAGAGACTATCCTGCTTGAAACGCTTGTTGCATGTAGGGGCTCGCCTCGTTCTGCCGTCAGGGCACATCCCACCTGCTAAGTTGCAACTAAAGCCAATACGATGGGATGGCGTCGTTGCCGTCCAGTGGTCGAAAAAATAAAGGAATAGAGAATGGTTCGTAAACTTGCCGCTGCATTACTGGGTGTTGGAGTACTCATTCCCGGATTGGCCAACGCGCTGGGTTTGGGCGAGATCAAGTTGAACTCTGCCCTCAGCGAACCGCTGGACGCCGAGATCGAACTGGTGCAGGTGCGTGAGCTCACCGGCACTGAAATCCTGCCATCGCTGGCCAGTACCGGCGATTTCGAATCTGCGGGAGTTGAGCGTTCCCATTTTCTGACGGACCTCAAGTTTGAGGTTTCCGTGAATGAGAAGGGCAAATCCTTCATTCGCGTCCGTTCTACCAAGCCGGTCAAGGAACCGTTCCTGAATTTCCTGGTGGAAGTGAACTGGCCCGCTGGCCGTTTGCTGCGGGAATATACCCTGTTCCTCGACCCGCCGATTTACAGTGCCCAGCGTGCCCAGGCGGTAAGCCAGCCCAGAGCGTCGGCTCCTGCGGCACGTCCTGCTGCCAGTGCGCCTGCCAGCCGGCCCGCGCCCACTCAGGCCGCTCCCGAATTTGTTCCTGAAAGCGCCCCTGCGCCGTCTGCAGAATCTGCCGGTGGCGCTGGAACCCACACCATTGGCGCCAACGACAGTCTGTGGGGCATCGCCAAGGACATGAAGCCCGCGGATGATGTCAGCATCCATCAGACCATGATCGCGCTGCAGCAGATCAATCCGGATGCCTTCATCGACGGCAATATCAATTTGCTGAAAAAAGGTCAGGTGCTGCGGGCACCGTCTGCGGATGAAGCCCGGCAGGTTTCGTCCCGCGAAGCCATTGAGATGGTGGCGGAGCAGAACCGCGTCTGGCGCGAGCGTCTGGCCGGACGCAAGGGCGGGGCAGCGACTCCGGAAGCCCGTCAGATCGACCTGACCGGCCGCAGCCTGGATCAGGAGCCGGCACAGGGCCAGCCAACCGACGAAGGCCGTCTGAAATTATTGTCAGGTGCGGGTGGGGAGGCTGAAAGCGGCGCTGGCGGCTCGGAGTCCGGTGGCGGCGAGCTGCGCAACAAGCTGGCAGTGGCTGAAGAAAACGTCGACAAATTCAAGCTGGAAAACGAAGACCTGAAGGTCAAGATGAACGACCTCTCGGAGCAATTGAAAACCTCCGAAAAGGTGCTGTCACTGAAGGACCAGCAGATTGCGGCCCTGCAGGCCAAGCTGGCCGAGATGGAGACACAGCAAAAGCAGGCTGCGGAAACCGCTGCTACCCAGCCCCAGGTGACAGAACCCGTCGCCGCACCAGCGCCGGAAGCAGCCCCTGAACCGGTTGCGACCCCAGAGCCCGAAGCCGTGGCGCCTGTGAATGCGGAAATTGAGGAAACACCGCCTGCAGCCGAGACCGCCCAGCCGGAAGTGGATTTCAATTATCAGGAACCCGCCAAGCCTGAAGCCGAAGCCCTGGCCCCGGAATCAGCGCCAACTCCTGAGGCTGAAATGCCAGTGGAGGAGCCGTCCGCCGTTGACCAGACCGCCCCCGAGCAACCTGCTGCCGGCGCCGAGATGGCGGAGCCCGGTGCGGAACCCATCGTGGTGGAAGAGACCCCGGCCGTGGTAGAGCAACCCCAGGCGGCCGCACCTGCTGAGACCAGGCCCGAAGAGGGGCAGGACCTGCTGACCCAGCTCATATCCAATCCGCTCTATCTGGGTATTGGTGCAGGCGCCATTCTGCTGCTGCTGGTTGCCGGCCTGATGGCCATGCGCCGCAAAAAGGCCAGTGATGAAGACCTGGACAACGCCCTGGTGGAAGATTTCCAGATGCCGGATTCCGGTGCCAGTGACGTGGCCGACGACATCGATATGGACTTCGAGGAGCCAGTGGATGATCTGGAGGAGGCGGTGCAGTCTGTCCGCGAAGAAACCGTTCCCCAGACCGCCGATGTGATTGGCGAAGCCGATATTTACATCGCATACGGCCGTTATCCCCAGGCTATTGAAATGCTGCAGAAGGCGGCGGTCAAGGAACCGGATCGCGCTGACATTCGCCTGAAACTGTGCGAAGTGTGCGTGGAAGCGAAAGAACCCGATACTTTCATGACGCACTACAGTGCCCTGCAGACCATCGGAGACAAGCAGGCCCTGCGTCGTGCCGACGATCTGCGTGGCCGCCTGGGCTTGGTACCGCCTGCTGCTGCTGCAGTTGCTGCCGCTGCTGCCGATGAAACCCTGCTGGCGCCGGCGGCTGCAGAAGAAGCGCTGGACTTCGATATCGCTGAAGCCGAACCTGCTCCGTCCGCTTCGATGGATATGGATGCCGATGCAGGACTGGACTTCGATCTGGCGGATCTGGAAGACACCGGTGCCCGTTTTGCCGAACCGGCCGAGACCGGGCAGGCGGATCTGGGCGGTGGCCTCGATTTTGACCTGAACCTGGATCTGGCGGAAAACGAAGCGCCGGCACCAGCCGCTGCCAGCGATGATGCTGGCCTGGATTTTGATTTTGACATGGCCCAGTCCGAGCCGGTGGCAAAAGCATCGCCTGCCAGCCTGGATGACGGGCTGGATTTCGATTCCGAGTTCTCACTGGATTCGGTAGAAGAGCCTGTCGCAAAGTCTTCCGGGCTGGATTTCGACGCCGATCTCACGCTGGATTTCGATCAGGTGGAAACATCTGCGGCTTCAACACCGGTTGCAGACGACAATACACTGGATTTCGACCTGGATTTCGACACCGGTCCGGCCGCGAGTGCAGCGCCCGCAGCACCTGTGCAGGATGACGACCGCACCATCGCCTTCACCCCGTCGGCCCCGACGCTGGATTTCGCGACCAGCCAGGATGAGCCGTCGCTGGACGCGAAATCAGCCGCGCAACTGGCGGATGAACTGGATCTGGATGGCGATTTCCTCAGCCACGAAGAACCGTCCTTCGACGCGGACGCTACCGTGCAGGCGCCGGCTTTGCGCAGCGCCGATTTCAACATGGAGCCGACACCGGCCGCACAACCCGCACCCGTGCAGTCTGCACCGGCATTCGCCGCCAATGATCAGATCGACAGTGGCGACGAGCTGGATTTCCTGGCGGACGCGGATGAAACCTCCACCAAGCTGGACCTGGCCCGCGCCTACATCGACATGGGTGACCGCGATGGCGCCAAGGACATCCTTGACGAGGTGCTCATCGAAGGCAACGACAACCAGAAGCAGGAAGCACGGGATCTGCTGAACCGGCTGGAGGCTTGAACTGGCCGGGTTCCATCCCTAACATGGCGGTCCCTCAATGAGACCGCGCAGTAAAAGAGGGCTTCGGCCCTCTTTTCATTTTGGGCGCGGCCCCCGTTCCAGTGGAGAACCTTCCTCATGCGGATTGCCCTAGGCGTCGAATACGACGGCAGCTCTTTTGGCGGCTGGCAGCGCCAGGGCCATGATCCGAATACGGTGCAGGAAAAGCTGGAAAAAGCGCTGTCGCGGGTGGCGGATCACGAGGTTGGTGTGTTCTGTGCCGGCCGCACCGACGCGGGTGTGCACGGGGTGGGGCAGGTGGTGCATTTCGACACCGAATCCGTGCGCGACATGCGGGGCTGGATTTTCGGCTGCAACACCAATCTGCCGGACAGCATTTCGGTGCGCTGGGCCAAGATCGCCAGCGACGAATTCCATGCCCGCTTTTCCGCCAAAGCCCGGGCTTACCGTTACGTCATCTACAACCACCCGGTGCGGCCGGCGCTGGGCCTGAGACACCTGTGCTGGAACTTCCGCCCGCTGGAACTGGAGCCCATGCAGCAGGCAGCGCAATTCCTGCTGGGGGAGCATGATTTCAGCGCCTTCCGCGCCCAGGGTTGCCAGGCCAAATCCCCCGTCAAGGACGTGCAGAAAATCGACCTGTATCGCCGGGGCCGCCTGATCGTGCTGGACATCCAGGCCAGCGCTTTCCTCCATCACATGGTGCGCAACATTGCCGGCGTGCTGATGGCCATTGGTGCGGGCAAATACCCGGCGGGCTGGGCGAAGGACGTGCTGGAATCCCGCGACCGCACCCAGGGCGCGCCCACTGCTGCACCCTATGGCCTGTATTTCATGCGGGTTCATTATCCCGAGCATTTTGAAATTCCGGCCGCCGACCCGGACGCCCCCTTTATGCCGCTGTAATGCGTGGTTTGAAAGGGCAGCAATGCGACAGTTTCGCCCCCTGCGGTTCCCTTCTGAAGTCTGTTAAACTGCCTGCCCCCGATCATTCCGAGGTGACTGTGGCAACCAGGGTCAAAATCTGTGGCATTACCCGTCCTGAAGACGCCCTGACAGCTGCCCATGCCGGGGCGGACGCCATCGGCTTTGTGTTCTACTGCCCCAGCCCCCGCAATGTGGCGCCGGAAAAAGCCGCGGAAATCGTGCGCGCGCTGCCTGCGTTCGTGACCACGGTGGGCCTGTTTGTCGATGCGCCAGTGGAATGGGTCGAAGCGGTCATGCATACTGTGCCGCTGGATCTGTTACAGTTCCACGGCGACGAGCCCGAGCCTTATTGCAGTCGCTTCCGCAAGCCCTACATCAAGGCCATTCGCATGCAGGATGGCGTCGATCTGCACCAGCAGGCACGTATCTACCACAGCAGCCGCGGCTTGCTGCTCGATACCTTTGTGGCGGGGCAGGCGGGTGGTACCGGACAGACGTTCGACTGGTCACGCATTCCACGTGATCTGGCCAAGCCGGTGATTCTGGCGGGCGGATTGACCCCCTCCAATGTGGCCCAGTCCATTGCACAGGTTTCCCCCTGGGCCGTGGATGTCAGTGGCGGGGTGGAACAGGCCAAGGGCATTAAAGATTCAGCTTTGATCGATGCATTCATGCAAGGAGTACACAGTGGCTCTCAACGAGCGTGATTTTCTGCATACCCCGGACGCGGACGGCAATTTCGGCCCCTACGGCGGCCGGTTTGTTTCCGAAACCCTGATGGCCGCCCTCGACGAACTCGAGGAGATTTACAGCCGGCTGTCGAAAGATCCGGAATTCCAGGCGGCGTTTGACAAGGATCTGGCGCATTACGTGGGCCGTCCTTCCCCCCTGTATCACGCAGAGCGATGGTCGAAGCAACTGGGCGGCGCACAGATCTACCTGAAGCGGGAAGACCTGAATCACACCGGCGCCCACAAGGTGAATAACACGATTGGTCAGGCACTGCTGGCGAAATACACCGGCAAGCGCCGCGTGATTGCGGAAACCGGCGCCGGCCAGCACGGCGTGGCGACTGCTACAGTGGCGGCGCGTCTGGGTCTGGAGTGCGAGGTGTTCATGGGCTGGGACGACATCCAGCGCCAGTCGCTGAACGTGTACCGCATGAAACTGCTGGGCGCGAAAGTGACCCCCGTGCATTCCGGCACCAAAACCCTGAAAGACGCCATGAACGAAGCCCTGCGCGACTGGGTGACCAACGTCGATCACACCTTCTACATCATCGGCACTGTTGCCGGACCACATCCGTATCCGATGCTGGTACGCGATTTCCAGTGCGTCATCGGTCGTGAGGCCCGTCAGCAGTGTCTGGATCAGGCCGGCAAATTGCCGGATGCGCTGATCGCCTGTGTCGGCGGCGGTTCCAATGCGATTGGTCTGTTCCACCCGATGCTGGGTGACGCGTCGGTCAAAATGATCGGCGTGGAGGCGGGCGGTCTGGGCGTTTCTACCGGTCAGCATGCGGCACCGCTCAATGCCGGTCGCCCGGGCGTATTGCACGGCAACCGCACCTACCTGATGGAAGATGCCGACGGCCAGATCATTCCCACCCATTCAGTATCGGCGGGCCTGGATTATCCCGGCGTCGGCCCCGAGCATTCCTGGCTGAAAGACTGTGGCCGCGTGGAATATGTGGCGATCAACGACGACGAAGCCCTGGCAGCATTCCGCAAGCTGACCCTGGTGGAAGGCATCATGCCGGCACTGGAATCCAGCCATGCGGTGGCCTATGCCGAGAAGCTGGCGCCCACCATGCCCAAGGACAGCATCATCATCGTCAACCTGTCCGGCCGCGGCGATAAAGACATTCACACCGTTGCCAAACTCGATGGCATTTCCCTTGGCTAAGGTGAACAGGAGTTTTTGAACATGAGCCGCATCAAGGCTTGCTTTGCCACCCTGAAAGAAAACCGCCGCAAGGCACTGGTGCCCTTTATCACGGCCGGCGATCCGGTACTGAGTGCCACCGTTTCCCTGCTGCATGTGCTGGCGGAAAATGGCGCCGACCTGATCGAAGTCGGCATTCCGTTTTCCGATCCGATGGCCGATGGCCCGGTGATCCAGCTGGCGGACGAGCGTGCGCTGGCGAACGGCGTCACCACCCACAAGGTGCTGGACATGGTGCGGGAATTCCGCAAAACCAACACCACTACGCCGATCGTGCTGATGGGTTACCTGAACCCGGTGGAAATCTACGGCTACCAGAAGTTTGCGCAGGATGCAGCGGCCGCCGGCGTTGATGGCATGATCATCGTGGATCTGCCGCCGGAAGCGTCCAAGCCACTGACCGACGCTTTCGCCAAGGTCGGCATCGACTGCATCTTCCTGATAGCGCCCACAACCAAAATCCCACGCATCGAGAAGATTGCGCGGGCCGCGGGCGGTTACCTGTATTACGTGTCGGTGAAGGGCGTAACCGGAGCGGGGAATCTGGATGTGGAAGAGGTGAACCGCAAGCTGGAAACAATTCGCAAACTAACGGATTTGCCCATTACCGTGGGCTTTGGTATCAAGGATGCCGCAACCGCGCGCCTGATCGGCGAAAAGGCCGATGGCGTGGTGGTGGGCAGCGCGCTGGTCAATCTGGTGGCGCAAAACCAGAACGACCTTCCTGCCCTGCAGT
>JBMOPR010000574.1:1326-12284 GCA_049323075.1 Pseudomonadota bacterium | reverse complement strand
TGCTGGAAGCCCGCCGGGATTGGCTGGACCAGCGTGTGCGTGCCATTGATCTGGCAAGCAAGGCGGCGATCGTCGCTGCAGGACTTCAATTCTATTTCGGGGGAGAACAACCATGAACGGATTGAAAACAGTGCTTTGCTGCGTGGCCAGCGCGGCGATTGGCGCGCTGATCGTTTACGGACTGAATACGCGCGAACATTCAGATATGACGGCGTCATCGCTGGACCATCCAGTTCAGGAAGCCAAGACAGCAGATAAACCCGCCGAGAAAAAGGTGCTGTATTGGTACGACCCTATGGTACCTGACCAACATTTCGACAAGCCGGGAAAATCACCCTTCATGGACATGGAGCTGGTGCCCAAATATGCGGAAGCAAATGCAATGGTATCCGGCATTCGAATCGACACTGGCCTGCAGCAGAACCTGGCACTGCGTCGGGTCCGCGTTGAACGCAAAATATTGGAGCAGCCACTGGACGTCGCCGGTACCTTGCGATTCAACGAGCGGAACGTGGCGATTGTACAAGCCCGCAGTGTCGGATTCGTTGAGCGCGCTTATGCTCATGCACGGGGCGATGTCATCGAAGCTCACACACCACTGGCCGATGTGTTGATGCCGGAATGGGCAGGCGCGCAAGCGGAATTCCTGGCAGTTCGCAGCAGTGGCGACGCAGATCTGGTTGCGTCTACCCGTCAACGCTTGCGATGGATGGGAATGACACCGGATTTCATCGCCGCTGTCGAACGGTCCGGCCAGGTGCGATCTGTCGTGACCATCGCCAGTCCCATTGCGGGCGTTATCCGGTCCCTGTCGGTACGCGAAGGCATGGCGCTGGAGACCGGATCGACACTGGCTGAAATCAATGGCATTGATCCTGTTTGGCTGGAAGCCTCAGTGCCTGAAGTGGAGGCAGCGCGTGTGCGGGTTGGTCAAACGCTAAGCGCACAGTTGCCCGCCTTTTCAGGGGAAAACTTCTCTGGCCACATCAGCGCCATCATTCCCAATACCGAATCGGACAGCCGCACGCTGACCGTACGCGCGGAATTCGACAATACCGCAGGTCGTCTTCGCCCTGGTATGGTGGCCCAGGTGCGCATCGAAACTGGAGACTCGGCGCCTCGCCTTTGGATACCGGTGGAAGCCGTCATTCGCACCGGCAAACGCGCTCTGGTCATTCGGGAAGAGGACAGCGGATCGTTCGCCGCTGTAGAAGTCGAACTTGGCGCCGAAACCCAGACCGACGTGGAAGTGCGGCGGGGATTGGAAGAGGGGCAAACCATCGTGGCTTCCGGTCAATTCCTGCTTGAATCCGAGGCCAGCCTGTCCGGGTTGCTGCGAAAACTGGAACCGGCTCAGGCGCCAGGAGGCCAACCATGATTGCGCAACTGATTCGCTGGTCCATCACCAACCGACTGCTGGTATTGCTGGCGGCCCTGTTCATGACGGCCTGGGGTGTCAATGCGATGCGACAGATTCCACTGGACGCGCTACCGGATCTGTCGGATGTGCAGGTGATCATCCGTACCAGTTATCCCGGCCAAGCCCCGCAAATTGTGGAAAACCAGGTCACCTATCCTCTGGTCACCACCATGCTGTCAGTACCGGGTGCCAAGACCGTGCGCGGTTTTTCCTTTTACGGTGATTCGTTTGTCTACGTACTGTTTGAAGACGATACGGACCTGTACTGGGCCCGCTCGCGGGTGCTCGAATATCTGAGTCAGATACAGGAGCGCTTGCCATCCAATGCGGAACCCAGCCTGGGTCCGGATGCCACTGGGGTAGGCTGGATTTACGAATACGCATTGGTAGATCGATCTGGCCGGCATGATCTGTCCCAATTGCGGGCGCTACAGGACTGGTTTTTCAAATTTGAATTGAAAAGCGTCCCGGATGTGGCGGAGGTAGCCACCATCGGCGGCATGGTTGCGCAATACCAGGTGGTGATCGATCCAGTCAAACTGGCCGCGTACAAGGTCGGCCATACCCAGGTCATCGATGCGATTCAAAAAGCGAACCGGGAAACCGGTGGCTCGGTGCTGGAGATGGGGGAGGCTGAATACATGGTGCGGGCATCGGGTTATCTGCAGTCGCTGAGCGATTTCAGGTCCATACCCTTGCGCCTGGCGGACAATGGCGTGCCGGTCACACTGGGCGATGTCGCGGTGATTCAGCGTGGTCCGGAAATGCGGCGTGGCATCGTGGAGCTGAATGGAGAAGGCGAGACCGTGGGTGGCGTGGTGATTCTGCGGTCCGGCAAAAATGCGCACCAGACGCTGGTAAAGGTGAAGGAAAAACTGGCGCAACTGGAACGGGGCCTGCCTGACGGCGTGGAGATTGTGACGACTTACGATCGCTCCGGCTTGATCGACCGCGCCATTGCCAATCTCAGCACCAAGCTGATCGAGGAATTCATTGTGGTCGCGCTGGTGTGTCTATTGTTCCTGGGGCATCTACGCTCGGCCCTGGTGGCCATCATTTCGTTGCCACTCGGCGTGTTGACCGCATTCATCCTGATGCAGCACCAAGGCATCAACGCCAATATCATGTCTCTGGGCGGCATAGCGGTGGCGATCGGCGCCATGGTGGATGCGGCCGTGGTGATGATCGAGAACGCCCATAAAAAAATCGAACACTGGATGGACGCCCATCCCGGCGAGCAACTGACAGGCGATGCGCACTGGCGGGTGATTCTGGATGCTGCACAGGAGGTGGGACCGGCGCTGTTTTTCAGCCTGCTTATCATTACGCTTTCGTTCATTCCCGTTTTCACACTGGAAGCCCAGGAAGGCCGGTTGTTTGGTCCGCTTGCGTTCACGAAGACCTATGCCATGGCGGGTGCTGCCGGGTTGGCGGTGACTCTGGTGCCTGTACTGATGGGGTACTGGATACGCGGCCGGATTCCCCGCGAGACACAGAATCCACTCAACCGATTGCTGATCGCTCTGTATCGGCCAGTGCTGGATGGCGCCCTGAAATGGCCAAAATCGACTCTGGCTATCGCCTTGCTGGTGTTCATCAGCGCAGTCTGGCCGCTTTCGCGCATGGGTGGCGAATTCATGCCACCATTGGACGAAGGGGATCTGTTGTACATGCCCTCTGCGCTGCCGGGACTGTCGGCCGCAAAAGCCTCTGAACTGCTGCAAATCTCCGACCGCCTGATCAAAACCGTACCAGAGGTGGACACCGTGTTCGGCAAGGCGGGCCGCGCCGAAACGGCGACCGACCCCGCGCCTCTGGAAATGTTCGAAACCACGATCCGTTTCAAGCCACGGGAACAGTGGCGGCCCGACATGACACCGGAAAAACTCGTCGAGGAACTGGATCGTGTGGTCCGCGTGCCGGGACTGACCAATATCTGGGTGCCTCCCATCCGCAATCGCATCGACATGTTGGCGACCGGCATCAAAAGTCCGATCGGCGTCAAAATTTCAGGTACCGATCTGGCGGCCATCGATCGCATTGCAGCACAGGTGGAGCTGGCAGCGAAAACGGTTCCCGGTGTCAGCTCCGCGCTGGCGGAACGCCTGACCGGTGGGCGCTATATCGATGTGCAAATCGATCGTACGCGTTCGGCCCGCTACGGCCTGAATATCGCCGATGTGCAGGCCGTGGTGAGTTCCGCCATCGGCGGCGAGAATATCGGTGAAACAGTGGAAGGATTGGCCCGCTTTCCCATCAATGTGCGATATCCGCGCGAATGGCGGGACTCGCTGGAACGGCTGCGGCAATTGCCAATTCTGACGCCGCAAGGCCAGCAAATCACACTGGGCAGCGTTGCCGACCTGAAGATAAGCGATGGTCCGCCGATGCTGAAAAGTGAAAATGCGCGCCTGTCGGGCTGGGTGTACGTGGATGTGCGGGGTCGCGATCTGGCTTCAACCGTGCGCGATCTCCAGGCCGCCGTTGCACGCGACGTGGCACTGGAGCCGGGCATGAGCCTTTCCTACTCGGGACAATTCGAGTTTCTGGAGCGGGCCAATGCCAAACTCCAGCAGGTTGTCCCGGCAACCTTGCTGATCATCTTTGTCCTGTTGTACCTGACATTTCGCAATGTCGCTGAAGCCCTGTTGATCCTGGCAACCCTGCCATTTGCCCTGACCGGCGGCGTCTGGTTTCTCTATGGCATGGGCTTCAACTTATCGGTGGCCACGGGCGTGGGCTTTATTGCGCTGGCAGGTGTTGCTGCGGAGTTTGGTGTGGTGATGTTGCTCTATCTGAAACAGGCGATAGCCAGCCGCGAGGCTCGTGGTCAGGCGCTGACCGTAGCAGTGCTGGACAATGCCATCCGGGAGGGAGCTGTACTAAGAGTGCGACCGAAGGCAATGACGGTGGCAGTGATCCTGGCAGGCCTGTTGCCCATTTTGCTGGGGGATGGCGCCGGCTCGGAAATCATGAGCCGGATCGCAGCGCCCATGGTGGGTGGCATGCTGACTGCGCCGCTGCTGTCGATGCTGGTCATACCGGTCGGGTATTTGCTGTTACGGCAACAACGGGCTGTCGATGGTAAGTCTTGACTCTGGAGCAGGCTCCAGGTGTTAACTGTTGTTAACCACGTTCAAGTGACAAGGACATATCATGTCAAACTGCTGCGATCCTTCCAGTTCCTGCAACACGACTCGTTCCCCCGTCCCTGCCGAGCCGGCGCCACCAGGTACGGGGGTCCGCTATCGCATCGCCCAAATGGACTGTCCCACCGAGGAAAAGTTGCTGCGCGACAAATTGTCGCGGGTGCCTGGTGTGCAGGCCCTGGAATTCAACTTGATGCAGCGTGTACTGGTCGTCAATCAGCTGCCGGAGGCGCAGGCTGCCGTGATCGCAGGGATTCGCGAATTGGGATTTACACCGGAACTGCTGGCGGACTCAAACACCGCCGCGCAGGACCCAAATGTCAGCGCGGAGCCGACGCCCGGCACCGGCCGCTCTCAATGGGTATTGCTGGCCTTGTCCGGCGTGACGGCCGTGGGAGCCGAAGCAGTGGAATGGTTGAACGCACCGCACTGGCTGGCGGGGGCGCTCGCACTGGTGGCCATTGCCAGCGTGGGATTGAACACCTACAAAAAAGGCTGGATTGCCCTCAAAAACCGTAATCTGAACATCAACGCACTGATGAGTATTGCCGTTACCGGTGCCATGCTGATTGGCGAGTGGCCGGAAGCGGCGATGGTGATGTTCCTGTTCACAGTGGCGGAGTTGATCGAGGCCCGCTCGCTGGACCGCGCCCGCAATGCGATACGCGGCCTGCTGGAACTGGCCCCCGAGCAAGCCCGCGTGCGTCAGGACGATGGCCAGTGGAGGACACAGCCCAGCAAGGCAGTAGCGGTAGGGGCCATCGTGCAGGTACTGCCCGGTGAACGTATTGGGCTGGATGGCGAAGTGACGGACGGGCGTTCCGCCGTGAATCAGGCACCGATCACCGGTGAAAGCCTGCCCGTGGAAAAAGGCATCGGCGACCCACTTTTCGCGGGCACCATCAATCAATCTGGGGTGCTGGAATACCGTGTTACAGCGTTAGTAGGCGATTCCACCCTGGCCCGCATCATTCACGCAGTGGAAGAAGCCCAGGGCGCTCGCTCCCCCACACAGCGCTTCGTCGACCAGTTCTCCCGCATCTACACGCCGCTGGTCTTTGTGCTGGCGCTGCTGGTGGCGGTGGTGCCACCTCTTTACCTCGCACCAGCTGATGGCCAAATCTGGCTCGACTGGATTTACCGTGCACTGGTATTGCTCGTGATCGCCTGTCCCTGTGCCTTGGTGATATCCACACCCGTGACCATTGTGAGCGGACTGGCGACAGCGGCCCGGCGAGGCATTCTGGTCAAGGGCGGTACTTATCTGGAAATGGGACGAGACTTGCAGGTGCTGGCGCTGGACAAAACCGGAACCTTGACCTTTGGCAAGCCAGTCCAAACCGACCAGTTTATTCTGGTGGGCGAGGCAAAGGATGTGCAGATACTCGCTGTCACGCTTGCGCGGCATTCTCACCATCCAGTGTCGAAAGCAATCGCTCTGGCGGAATCTGCGGAGGGCATTCCATCGCGCAGTCTGGCTGAATTCGAGGATCTTCCGGGTCGAGGTGTGCGCGGTCGCATCGATGGTGCGTTGCACCATCTCGGCAACCATCGGCTGATCGAAGAACTGGGCTTGTGTTCACCTGCCTTGGAGCAACGGCTGGAGCAACTTGAACAGCAAGGCAAGACAGTGGTGATGCTCACCGATGAGCGTCAGGTGCTGGCCCTGTTCGCCGTGGCTGACAGTGTTCGCCCAGCCAGCGCTGCCGCCATTGAGGCGTTGAAAGCATTGGGTATTCGCACCCTGATGCTGACCGGTGACAATCCTCATACCGCGCAGGCAATCGCAGCTCAGGTGGGCATCGACGCCGTGCACGCCAATCTGTTGCCACAGGACAAACTGCAGCGGGTGTCGGAGCTGGTGGACACGGGTTCGGTGGTGGGCATGGTGGGAGACGGAATCAACGATGCGCCCGCGCTGGCCCGAGCCAACATTGGCTTCGCCATGGGTGCCGCTGGCAGCGACACCGCGATCGAAACCGCCGACGTCGCCCTGATGGACGACGACCTGCGCAAGATTCCTGAATTTGTGCGATTGTCACGTAAAACGGCGGCGGTGCTGAAACAGAACATCGGCATCGCTCTGGGTATCAAACTGGTGTTTCTGGTGTTGACCCTGCTTGGATCGGCAACGCTCTGGATGGCCGTGTTCGCGGACTTGGGGGCCAGCCTGATCGTCATTGCTAATGGACTGCGCTTGCTGAAAACGTCGAACGGACAGCTGAGTGGCTCACAGGAATCATGATAGCGTAGGGATTCATGAATTACCGCAGAAGCACCGCTTCTGAGGCTATACAAGTGCAGGTCCAGCGCGGCTTGCGCCAACACAACCAAAGGAGAACGCAACCATGTCAATGAAACATATCCGTCCTATTATCCTCGCCTCGCTGATTGGCTTGGCAGGGCCTGTAATGGCAGCCGAACCCACAACCGGAATGACCGATGCAGATCTGAAAAAAATGCAGGAGCATATGGATGTCATGCAAAAGCAAATGCAGGAAATCCAGAGTGCCAAGACGGAGGAAGAAAAGAAAAAGCTGATGCAGCAACATATGGAAACCATGCAACAGCATATGGATTCAATGTGCACCGGCATGAAAGGCATGGGTATGATGCACGACGGCATGCACGACGGGGCTCATGGCGACATGATGCGTGGCTGCATGATGGACATGCATTAAGCCCAGATCGATTCACAGTAAGAGAAGATGAAATATGCGATAGATCCATCGTCGAATGAGCTGGATCTATCGCAAGAGTTGTGTGGCCAAAAGTTTTACTGCATATGCCGGTTAATATGGTGGCGAGTCGTTTTTTGTATTTTTTCATGTGAATGTCAAGGTCGTTAATATGAAACTGAATTGCCATCCGGTTGTATTGATCATCGTCTTCATTGTGCTCTATTTTCATTTTACTCGTGGAGCTAGAGCGGGAGATAACATTGAGGGCTTTGATACTCAATTCTGCGCATGCAACATGGATGGCACTAACGCCTTGAAACACAATAGGTAACCATGTCATGCCAATGAGCACATCGCTGAGAGATGCCTACCTAAATGAGCTGGAAGTTGCCCGCGTTGCCTGGACCAGGAAGGCGTTGCATGAAGCCTTTGCGCGCCTGGAACGTGCTCATATACTGGGCCAGCGTTACTTTCTGCCCCATATGCAGGTGCATTTGTGGATGCTGCGAATAGGCTGGGCACGTCGCGACGGGCGCGAGGTAATCGGACAGATCACCCGATTGCTGCTGACACCCTTGGGCCACCTGGCCGGCCGTCTGCCACTGGGTAATACCGGTGGTGCCAATGTCAGCGCATTTCAGCCCATGCCAATTGCACCCGAGCTGGACGCATTGTTAAAGCAGGACGAACAATGAAGTGCACCCGCCGGGTTTTGCGGTCCCATCCGTCACCACGCAACAGATTGAACCCAAGGCAACTTTTGTCTATTCTTGGTTGTCGAAGCGCAACGTCCAGCTTTCTTTTGCAGGTAATTTGATAGTGGCTCTCAGGGTTTTCCGTTTGTTACTGGTGTTGATACTGGTACTGCAATCACTGATTGCAGTTGCCGATGTGCATCAGTTACATCAACAGACGCCCATGCATCAATCTTTGACGGCCGGAGAGTCAATCAACCATATAGCCATAGCCGCATCCAGAAGCGTCGACGGTGTTGGTAATGGCGACGTAACCCAAGATCCAAGTAAGACCTATGACATTCAATGCAGTCATTGCTGCCACTGTCATGGGACCATGCCAATTCTGGCAGGACACGCATCTCATATCCCGACGCTTGATAGCGCATCACCTGTCCCGGAGCATTTCGCTACAATATCCTCCTGGTTTTCCTCCCCCGACTTTCGCCCTCCCATCGTTTGATCCTTCTGATTATTTAAGCGTTTTTTAGCCGGTAACAACTGGCATTTTCACTATTCGATCAATCGAAGGATCAGTCTCATGAAAAAATTTGCCTCTGCTGCTCTTATTGCTGTTTTCGCCGCTCTATCTTCATCCGTCTGGGCCCAAGCGGTCACGGTTGAAGTCGTCACCTACCCCAATCAGACATGGCATATTAACCGCCTGAATGCTTCTGAGACTAAAACCGGATGGACCATCAGTGGTCGGCTGAATGCCAACAGCATTTCTCATCCGCCCGCTGGCCATATCGATGTGGCAGCGTATGGGCATGATGGTCAATTGCTGGCGGAAACCACAACTGACTATAACCCATCCATTCTGACGCCCAAAATGCGCAAAAAAGGTGGCTTGCGGTTTTCAGCTGTACTCAATCAGGCACTGCCAACCGGCACAGTGGTGAAAGTGGCCTTTCATCCATCAGAGTCTCGCCCTGCCAGCACGGAAAATCCCGCTCATACCGCCAATATTGCAAGGTAAATTCATGCGCTGCCTGGTGATAAGCAACAAGGCAGGCTGAATTAACGTGAGGCTCTTATTATGTATTTGACTCTGCCAAGAATTGTCATGGCAGGTTTGCTGTTTCTCGTGTTTCAGCAAACTGCGCAGGCAACAAACCAGGATTCCACATCGTGGAATGACTGGTTCTACCAACAGATCCTGCAACATCCCGAAGTCGTCGCCGAGCGGGAAAAAATGAACGCCCAACTGTCCACTGCCGAAGCGCGTGATCAGCCGCTCTATAATCCCGAACTGGAAGCGGAGGTTGAACGGGAGGGCGAGGACAATAACAGCCGCCTTGGCGTCAGCCAGACGCTGGACTGGTGGGACAAGCGCGGAGCCCGTCAAAACCAGGGCAATCATGCCCGTCAGGTGGCGCAAACCGCTTATCAGCAGGTGCTGCAGCAAAAACTCACGGACGCACTGCTGGCCCTCAACGACTGGCAATCCGCACAGCAGCGCGTGGCGTTCGCGCGGGAACAGGAAAGCCAGCTGGACGCCTTGCTGGCACTGGTGGAGCAGCGACAAAAAACCGGTGACCTTGGGCAGATCGATGCGGAGCTCGCGTTGCTGGCGTTGGCGCAACTCCTCAATGACAGTGCGGATGCCGAGGCTCAACTTGCCAAGGCCGGTTCGAAACTGAAGGAACTGTTTCCTGAAAAATCACCTGACACACTCGCCATTCCAGATACTTTCTGGCAGCAGTCTCGCAGCGTTGATGCCGCTCGATTGGTGGATCAGCATCCCCGTGTAGTGCAGGCACTGGCCGAATGGAATGCCGCAAAAGCACAAGCTGAAGTGGCAGTACGCGACGCCAAATCCGATCCCACGCTGGGCATCAACGGCGGCAAGAGCGGAGAGGACAATGTGGTGGCGTTGACCTTGTCCATCCCGCTGGCCCTGCGCAACGACTACCGTGCCGAGGTGCGTGCGGCGTCGCAGGAATCGCTTGCGGCTGAAGCCCGCTATTACCAGATACGCAGACAACAACTGGCCTTGCTGGAAGGCAGCGAGGCAGCCCTGAACGCCTATTCCGGGCGCCATGAACGCTGGCGTCGCGTGATGCAGGCTCGGGTTGGCAACAGCGCTTCGCTGCTGGAGAAGCAATGGCGCACGGGCGATCTCAGTACCCCGGACTATTTGCTGGCGCTCAAGGAGCGCGGAGAAAGCTTGCAGGCCGGCATCGAACTGCAATCCGAATGGCATCAGGCCGTCATCGAATGGCTGCTGGAATCGGGTCAATTGATCGACGCGATTCAGCGCAACTGAACACTGAAAGGACAAACGACATGAAAGTAATTCATTCAACGATTTTGTGCGCGATCCTCATGTTGCTGGGAGCCTCCGTGGCCCACGCGGCGGACGAACATGGGCACGACGAAGCAAAGCACGCAACTGAAGCAACCCACTCGGACGATGAAGCTGATCATGATGACGAAGACAATCACGAAGAAAAGGAAGATGAGGATGGTCATGGTCACGGCGGGCATGGGGGCGAGAAAAAGTCTGACGCGGAGCTGTCGGCTGAGCAGGTGAAGATGGCCAATATTGAGATAACCGAACTTCGCTCCCGCCCACTGGACTATCAGATTCACGCCCCCGGTGAAATCAAGAGCAATGGCTACAGCAGTTACCGCGTATCGGCTCGCACTCCGTCCATCGTTTTGCGACGCCATGTTGCGCTTGGCGAGACGGTGGCGCTGGACCAAAAACTGGTGACCCTGTTCAGCGATGAAGTGGCCGAAGCGCAGGCCGCCTATCGCGTGGCGGCCTCGGAATGGCAACGGGTCAAGGCACTGGGTCGTCAGGCGGTGGGCGACAAGCGTTATGTCGGCGCGCAGGGCGATATGGAAGCCTCGCTGGGCAAATTGGAAGCCTACGGGTTGTCTGAATCCGATATCCAAGCGCTGGAGTCCGGCGCCAAGGTGAAGCTAGGTGAATACACCTTGCGCGCAGTGGCGGCTGGCGTGGTGT
>JBMOPR010000574.1:0-1316 GCA_049323075.1 Pseudomonadota bacterium | reverse complement strand
TCATCAGGGGCAACGGGTGGATGCCGGTGAAACCATCATGGATCTGGCGGATGAAACCGAACTCTGGGTGGAAGCACGGTTGCCACCAGGCACCGCGCTCAGTATTCCCGTGGGCACGCCTGCCCTGATCAAAACCGGCGGAGAAAGCTTTGCCGCCCGAGTTACGCAGGAAGCACACAAAATCGATCCCCGCAGCCGGACCCGCATTGTGCGTCTGGTGGTGGACAATGCGCAGCACAAACTGCATTCCGGACTGTTTGCCGACGTGGCTTTTCAGTTCACAACGCCCGAACCGGTTCTGGCGTTGCCTGAATCTGCTGTCCTGCGTGGTGCCGACGGCGACTGGCAGGTGTTTGTGGAAACGGCGCAGGGTCGATATGAGCCCCGTGAAGTGGAACTGGTGCAGACACTGGGCGAGCACCTGGTAATAAGCGGTGTTGACAGTGGAAGCCGGGTGGTTACCAGCGGGGCTTTCTTCGTGCAGTCTGAAATCGCCAAAAGCGGTTTTGAAGTCCACAACCACTGAGGGACCGTGCGATGCTGAATGCTATTATCGACCTGGGCGTCAAAAACCGCCTGCTGGTCTTGTTGTCGCTCATTGCCCTGATCGTGGGCAGTGTGCTCATCCTGCCGCGTCTCAATCTGGATGCGTTCCCTGATGTCACCAACGTACAGGTTCAGATTAATACCGAAGCGCAGGGACTGGCGGCCGAAGAAGTTGAACAGCTGATTACCTTTCCCGTCGAGGCAGTCATGTATGCACTGCCGGATGTGGAGGCTGTGCGCTCCATTTCCAAAACCGGATTGTCCGTCATCACTGTGGTGTTCAAGGAAGGCACCGATATCTATTTCGCACGCCAGCTGGTTTTTGAGCGGCTACAGGCCGCCAGGGAAGAAATTCCCGATGGTATCGGCACGCCGGAGATGGGGCCGAATACGTCCGGGCTGGGTCAGGTTTACCAGTACATCCTGCGCAGCGAGCGTCCACAGCAATATGATGCGATGGCCTTGCGCAGCCTGAACGATTGGGTGGTGAAGATGCTGCTAATGCCGGTGGCAGGCGTTACCGAAGTGCTGTCATACGGTGGCGAGGTCAAACAGTATCAGGTCAATGTCGATCCCTCCCGGCTGCTGGCCCATGACCTGACCATCGATGAAGTGGTGGAAGCGATTGAAACCAACAATCGCAACGCTGGTGGTTGGTATCTGGATCGTGGCGCCGAACAGCTGGTGATCCGGGGCGTGGGCTGGGTACGCAGCGACAGTGCCGGACTGGAAGACATTGGTAATATCCCGCTCAAAAATATCAAGGGCGT
>JBMOPR010000573.1:0-12371 GCA_049323075.1 Pseudomonadota bacterium | reverse complement strand
AACGCTCGATGCACGACATTTTTCAGTTCCCGCACATTGCCGGGCCAGTTATACCCTTTCAGGCGGGCCAGGACTTCCGGCGTAAAGCTGCGCTTGACCTGTTCTCCGTTATTCAGCTCTGCCAGAAAATGTTGAGCCAGCTGCACGACGTCATCGCCACGGGCATGCAACGGCGGCAGTTGCAACGGAAAAACCTGCAGACGGTACAACAGATCCTCTCTCAACTTGCCATTGGCAACCGCTTCTTCGGGTGACCGGTTGGTAGCAGCGATGACACGGATGTCGGTTTCAATCTCCCGCTCGGAGCCCACCCGCATGAAAAAGCCGGTTTCAAGGACTCTGAGCAGTTTTACCTGTAACTCAACCGGCATTTCGGTAACTTCGTCAAGAAACAGTGTGCCACTGTGCGCACGCTCGAAATATCCCTTGTGCTCGCGTGTGGCGCCGGTGAAGCTCCCTTTTTCATGTCCGAACATCTCGCTTTCAATCAATTGGGGCGAAATCGCGCCACAATTGATGGCGAGAAAAGGCGCACTGTGGCGGCTGCTCAGATTATGCAGGGTTTGCGCGACCAGCTCCTTCCCCGTTCCACTCTCACCGGTAATCAGAACCGTAGCCGACGTTGGTGCCACCCGGCCAATCTGGTCATACACATGCTGCATTGCCGGCGAACTGCCCAGCAGACAGCCAAAGCGTCCCAGACGACGCAGCTCTTCGCGCAACGTATTGATTTCATATTTCAGATCGATGGGCCGGTCGACCCTGGACAGTATGCCTTTCAGCTGCTTGATATTGACGGGCTTGATCAGGTAATCGGTTGCACCCAGCCGCAACGCCTGAATGGAGGTTTCCAGACTGGCGTTACCTGTAATCAGCACAATCTGGGTTCCTTTGCGCAACTCGATATCGTCGAACAAATCCATCCCTTCGCCGTCCGGCAGATTGAGATCGAGAAGCACGAGATCAGCACGACGCCGGATCATGCTGGCACGCGCTTCCTTCAGACTTCTTGCGGTATCGGATGTAAAACCTTCCAGCCGGACCACCTTTTCCAGGGCCTGAAGGGTTTCGGTGTCATCATCAACGATCAATACATGTGGCATTGCCATCACTCCATGAATGGGGTATTGCCCACACGCCGTGCGGCTTGCTTTTTACCCAATGTTTGGCTCCGGATTCGCACACCGTGGCATCTTTGACAGGATGTTCGCGGATTGGTTGCCCACATTCGACCACCTGCTTCACAACCGTACCAATTCGTGTCCACCACTTTCCGGCGCCAGCGTTCACCAGGTTGCTTCGTTGCACAAGTCTATATGAGCAATGACGGTCATGCCTCTTTCACTGCGCATTGAGTGCTGGATAACATCCCGCTGCCTGGCGCAGGCACGCGGCAGCATCACACCTCACTGTACAAGCATTATCCTTAGCGACCAGAATTGATCAATACCCGACCATATAGCTCAACAAATCCGTGAGTTGCCGGTAGCACAGGGGACGGTAACAGGACTGCAACCTTGCGGGGCGGGACTGGAAAAATCGCAGGGAAGAACAGAACTTCCCGCAGCGGCGGGAAGCTCATCGGGTAGAAGCAGCAGACAGGCCGGACCTATTTTGCGCCGGCTGCACCGCGCTGGCGGATATCGTGCAGAGAGACTATGCCTACCAGCCGTTTGTCACGATTGACGACGGGCAGTCGCCGCACCTGCAACTCGTCCATGTTACGTTGCACATGCCCGATATCTTCGTCATCGAAACAGTACTTCGGTTTGCCACTCAGAATTTCGCTGACGCACACCTTGGACGGATCCTTGCCCGTGGCCATGACCCGGACAACCAGATCGCGGTCGGTGACAACGCCAATGAGCTTGTCGCCCTCCGATACCGGAAGGAAGCCTATATCATTGCTGGCAAGATTGCGGGCAGCGTCAGCAACAGTCTCGTCGCTGTGTATGACCTTCGGATTGCAATTCATGATTTCATTGACTTTAATCTTAGGTTTCATCTCTGTCTCCTTTTATGCTTTGCGCTTGAATCATTAGCTGGACCGTGGCGTAGCGCGGGATGCCATTACGATCGTGGATACTGGCGTCCGCGGAACAATTGCATTTATGCAGGGCATCGCCGATCAGCCGTTCATCATGCAACACCCAATAATTCGCATGCATGAATGGTGGGCGCATGGACACCGCAATGCTTCCGACGCCCGAAGCGTTCGTCGAAGCAACGTCCCTGCAGTGGGTTGCGGCGGTTGGGGACCGACGGCATTTTCCCTTCGATTCTCAACCTGTGCGCTATCAAGCAAGATCCGAACCACCGCGCCACGATCAACTAAGCCACTGAAATTTATACCATTCAGCCACAAGCACCTGGAACCTGTTGCAAATCCTGCAACAGATCAAGGCGAGTACCGGAATTTTTTGCCAGGATACTACGCCCGCTTGTAACGCAGAGCCTGACTCATTTGCGCGGAATGGGTGCATTGAACCCGGCTTTGCGTCAGTCAGGTTACAGGCGGATTAATTGGGAAAAAGAAGTTGCCGTAGCACGCACCAATATTTATTTTTATCGCGGTGAAGAAAGACTTATGATGAAAGCATCGCACAGGAGTTAAAGCGATTTGGTAGTCCGACGCAATTGCGTCGGGGATTTCGAGGCAGCAACGTCGCAGAAAATTTTGACCAGCGTTGTATCACTTGGAACACATGGGTACGTCATGACTAAATACGCAGATTCCAGCTATTCCTATCTGAAAAACACCCTGGCGCTGATTCTGGCGGGCGGTAGCGGTTCACGCCTGCAGTCACTCACCCGCTGGCACTCGAAACCGGCGGTGCCTTTCGGCGGCAAATACCGCACCATCGATTTCCCGCTTTCCAATTGCATCAATTCCGGCATTCGCCGCATCAGCATTCTGACCCAGTACAAGTCCCACTCTCTCAATACCCATATCCAAAAAGGCTGGAATTTCCTGCGCCCGGAGCTAGGTGAATTCATCGACCTGCTGCCGGCCCAGCAGCGGGTGAAGGATTCCTGGTACCTGGGCACCGCGGACGCCGTGTACCAGAACCTGGACATCATCGACAATATTCATCCGGATTACGTGCTGATTCTGGCCGGCGACCATATCTACAAAATGAACTATGCGCTGATGCTGGAACATCACATCAACACGGGTGCCGACATGACGGTGGGTTGCATTGAAGTGCCGGTGCAGCAGGCACGGGAATTCGGCGTGATGTCGGTGGACGAGGACAACTGGATCACACGCTTCACGGAAAAGCCGGCCCATCCGGAAACCATTCCCGGACGTCGCAACCTGTGCATGGCTTCCATGGGAATATATGTTTTTTCACGGGATTTTCTGTATCAGGTTCTGAAACGTGACGCTGGCCAGCTCAGCAGTCATCATGATTTCGGCAAGGATGTGATTCCCTCTGCAGTAGGCCAGTACAAGGTCGCCGCCTTCCCCTTCACCGACAGCGCCACCGGCGACACTGCCTACTGGCGCGACGTGGGCACAGTGGACAGCTATTACGAAGCCAATATGGAACTGGTGTCGGTGACTCCCCCCCTGAACCTGTACGATCAGACCTGGCCAATCTGGACCTACCAGGAACAATTGCCACCGGCCAAGTTCGTATTCGACGATGACGGCCGACGCGGCATGGCGGTGGATTCGCTGGTGTCGGCAGGCTGCATCGTGTCGGGCAGTGAAGTACGCCGTTCCCTGCTGTCAAATAACGTGCGCATCCACAGCTACTGTGAAATCGACGACGCCGTCATCCTGCCCAACGTGGAGATCGGTTGTCACTGCCGCCTGCGCAACGTGATCATTGACCGCGACTGCCGCATTCCACCCGGCACCGTGGTGGGATTCGATCCGGAAGAAGATGCCAAACATTTTTACGTATCAGGTGCCGGCATCGTGCTGATTTCGCCTGAGATGCTCGGGCAGTCTTTATCCAATGTCGCCTGACGCCAGCACGGACAGCAAGCCGCACCCGTTTCCCGTTAACGTGGTGCTGTGCTGGCACATGCACCAACCCCAGTACCAGGACCAGCACAATCGCCGGTTTCACCTGCCATGGACCTACCTGCACGCCATCAAGGATTACGTGGACATGGCGGCCGTAGTGGAAGAACTGCCTGGATGCCGGGTTGTGGTGAACTTCACGCCTGTACTGCTGGATCAGCTGGACGACTACATCCAGCAGTTCGACCGCTTCTTCAATGAAGGTGCAGTGTTTGACGATGCGCTGCTGCAGGCCCTGGCCGCGCCCACCATCGGCAAGACCGAGGCGCAGCGGCTGGCAGTGGTGAAGCAATGCGTGCGCGCCAACGAAAACCGGCTGATCCGCCGCTTCGAACCCTATCACGACCTGGTGCAGCTGGCGCGACAGGCACTGACAAAACCGGGCTACCTCGCGTATCTGGACGAACAGTACTTTTTCGATCTGCTGGTCTGGTATCACCTGGTATGGATGGGCGAGACGGTACGCGAGCACAATGCGACCGTGCAACGGCTGCTGTGCAAGGCGCGCGATTTCAGCCCGGGCGACCGGCGTGAATTGCTGGGCGTGATTGACCAGTTGCTGCGCACGATAGTGCCACGCTACCGGCACCTGGCGGAAAATGGCCAGATGGAATTGAGTGTGACGCCAGACAAACACCCGATCCTGCCGCTGTTGCTGGATTTTCGGAGCGCTCTGGAGACCATGCCGCACGCACCGCTGCCGCAGAGCCAGTCCTATCCTGGCGGTGAAGACCGTGCCCGCGACCACCTGGAGCGGGGCATTGCCATTTTCGAGCGCCACTTCGGATTTCGCCCGGTGGGATGCTGGCCATCGGAAGGTGCGCTCAGCCAGGATACACTGCGGCTGTTGCGGGAAGCGGAATTCCAGTGGACCGCCAGTGGTGGTGGCGTGCTGGGTAACAGTCGCAACGCCAGTGGTGGCGGCAACATCTGCATCCATCACCCGTTCCGCTTCGACGACTGCGACCTCACCTGTTTTTTTCGCGACGACAATCTTTCAGACCTGATCGGCTTCACCTATTCCGGCTGGAACGAAGAAGACGCGGTCAACAATCTGCTGCACCACATCCGCAATATCCGTGCGGCCTGCGGCTATGCCGAACACACCATCGTGCCCATCATCCTCGATGGCGAAAACTGCTGGGAACACTATGCAGAGAACGGCTATCCGTTCCTGAAAACCCTTTACAGCCGCCTGAGCGAAGACCCAGAGATCCACCTCACCACCTTTCGCGACTACCTGAAAACCCGGCCCACGCCCACCCGCCTGACCCGGCTGGCGGCCGGCAGCTGGGTGTATGGCACCCTGTCCACCTGGATCGGTGACGAGGGCAAGAATCTGGCCTGGGATCTGCTGTGTCAGGCAAAACTGGATTTCGATCGCGTCATGCAGGCGGGCACGCTGTCACCCGAACAGGCGGACCGGGCACGGGAGCAGCTGGCGATCTGCGAAGGATCGGACTGGTTCTGGTGGTTCGGCGATTACAACCCGGCGGAATCCGTGGCGGATTTCGATAACCTGTACCGTTGCCATCTGAAGAACCTGTACCGTCTTCTGGGTGAGCCGGCCCCGCCGGCGCTGGAGCAGATCATCAGCCAGGGCGGTGGCAGTCCGGAAAATGATGGCGTGATGCGGCGGGGACAAGGCTGATACATGGTGAACATTCTGAAAACGCGCCGCGCTGGCGTTATCCTGCACCCGACTTCACTGCCTGGGCCGCAGGCCTGTGGCAGCCTGGGCGCCGATGCGGTGCGCTGGATCAACTGGCTGGCAGCCTGCGGTTTTCGCCTGTGGCAATTCCTGCCGCTGACGCCGGTGTCCGACGGCTCTCCCTACAACAGTTATTCCGCGTTCGCCGGCAACACGCAGCTGATCGACATCGCCGCACTGCAGGAGCTGGGCTTCCCTCCTCTTACCGGCGTCACGCTCAGCCCCAGTGCACCCGATTATGTGCGCACTGCCTTGCAGCACCAGTTCGACTGGTTCGAGCACCAGCAGGAAGGTCCGCTGCGTGAACAGTTCCGGCACTTCACGCAATCCCAGCACTGGCTGGAGGATTACTGCCTGTTCTCGGCACTGAAGGAAGTGCACCCGCAGCACTGGGTGGAGTGGCCGGCACCACTGCGGGACCGGGAGCCAGCCGCGTTGCAGGCCTTCGCCACTCAATACCGGCAGACGATCCATTTCCACCGCTTTGCGCAATTCATCTTCATGACGCAGTGGCACCGCCTCAGGCAACATGCCAACAGCAAGGGCATTGCCCTGTTCGGCGACATGCCGATTTTCGTTGCACACGACAGCGTGGATGTGTGGAGCAATCGCGGTCTTTTCAAGCTGGACGACCAGGGCAACACCACGGTGATTGCCGGTGTGCCGCCGGACTATTTTTCCCAGCAGGGCCAGCGCTGGGGCAATCCGCTGTACGACTGGGAACAGCATGCCGCCGATGGATACGGGTGGTGGCAGCAACGCATCCATCACGGGCTGTCGCTGTACGACGCCGTGCGCATCGATCATTTCAGAGGCTTTCTGGCCTGCTGGGAAATTCCGGCGTCCGAAACCACCGCAGTGAACGGTCGCTGGGTACCGGCACCGGGCGACGATCTGTTCAACGCGCTGCTGCAGGCCCGCGGAGAACTGCCACTGATTGCCGAGGATCTGGGCGTGATCACGCCGGATGTCATCGAGCTGCGCAAGAAATACAAACTGCCGGGCATGAAGATCCTGCAGTTTGCCTTCGACAGTGACGGTGCCAATCCCTACCTGCCGCACAACCATTCGCGGGATTCAGTGGTGTATTCCGGCACGCACGACAACAACACCACGCTGGGCTGGTTCCAGGCAATGAATGCGGAGCAGAAAAATCATGTACTGAATTATTTCGCCTGGCCCGGCGAGCCCATGCCCTGGCCCATTATCAAGAGTGCGCTGGCGTCGCCGGCTCGCTGGGCCATTCTGCCCCTGCAGGATCTGCTGGTGCTGGGAGCGGAACATCGCATGAATGTGCCGGGCACCACTACCGGTAACTGGCGCTGGCGCTTCAGCTGGCATCAGGTGGGCGACAGCCTGCCCACCTATCTGCACAGTCTGAACCGGATCTACCATCGGATCTGAACCGCATTGAACGTCTGAATCCGCTGCCTTGCAGGAAGCGGAGCCCTGAGGTCACCCTCAGAGCCAGATCATGCAGCCGGTTTCGAAGCGCTGTCCGAGCAACTGGTGATACGGATAGGCCCGCAGCATGTAGCACTGCTTGCCAGGTTCCGTCAGTGTCACTGCCAGCGAGAAAATGGATTCGCCGTTGGCATCGCGCTCGACGAACTGCAGCTGAAAGCAGGAATGGCGTTCAAAAGCGGCGTCCTTCTCCTGCCGGCCCACCAGGCAATCGATTACCACGTCACTGGGATCGAGCCCGTCCAGATTCACCGCCACTTTCACTTCGAAATTGTCATCGCGGTAAATGTGGTTCAGGGGCGTATCCAGCCGTCGGATGGAAACCTTGGGCCATGCCGCGCGCACCCGCCGCTTCCATTCCGCCAGTTGACGCGCCGGTTCATGGTGATTGGCGCACAGCAAGCGGCCGTGGGCAATCGCCGGGCCGTAGAATCCTTCCACGTAGTCCATCACCATGCGTTGCGCGTTGAACGCCGGGATCAGTGATGCCATTGCATGCTTGCTCTTGTCGATCCAGCTGGCGGAAAAACCCTGGCCGTCACGCTGGTAGTACAGCGGAATCACCTGATTTTCCAGTACGTCGAGCAATTCATTGGATTCCTCGCGATCGCGAAAATCCGGTGTGAACTGCGAGCCGTGCGGCGTAATCGCCCAGCCGTTTTCGCCGTTGTAGCCTTCGTCCCACCAGCCATCCAGCACGCTCAGGTTGAGCACGCCGTTGATGCCGGCCTTCTGCCCCGAGGTGCCGCTGGCTTCCAGGGGATAGGTGGGATTGTTCAGCCATACATCGACACCGGTCACCAGCTTGCGTGCCAGCGACATGTCGTAATCCTCCAGCAGGATGATGCGGCCTTCGAACAGCGGATCGCGGGAATAACGGTGGATCTGGCGAATGAATTCCTGTCCCGGGTGATCGCTGGGGTGCGCCTTGCCGGCAAAAATCAGCACCATCGGGCGATCCTTGTCATTGAGCATGCGCGCCAGGCGCTGGGGATCGGCAAAAATCAGCGTCGCACGTTTATAGGTGGCGAAGCGACGGGCAAAGCCGATGGTGAGCACATCGGTCTTGCGTGGCTTGATAAACCGGGTTAGCCGGCGGATCTGTGATTCGCTGAAGCCGTTGCGGCGGTGCTGCTGGATACTGCGCTGCAACACGGTCTCCAGCATTTTGGCCTTCAGCGATTGCAGCACGCTCCAGAAACTGTGGTTGGGAATGTCCCAGATCTGTTTCCAGTAATCCGGATTCAGCAGTTCGTTGCGCCAGCCGCCGCCAAACTGCAGATCGAAAATATTCACCCATTCGTTGGCCAGGAAAGTCGGCACATGCACGCCGTTGGTGACATAGCGGATCGGATTTTCGCCCGGTTCGATCTGCGGCCAGATATAGCGTTCCATTTCCGATGCGACACCGCCGTGAATCCGGCTCACACCGTTGTGGAAGCGGGAACCGCGCAGGGCCAGCGCCGTCATGTTGAAGCCGTGGTCATTGACCGGGCTGGCGCCCAGCGCCAGGAATTCGCTCATGCTGATCTTCAGCTCGGTAACGTACTGGGAAAAATAGAACTCGATCAGACGGTGATCGAAAATATCGTGCCCCGCCGGCACCGGTGTGTGGGTGGTGAACACGGTATTGGACGCCACCGCTTCCAGCGCGCTGTAGAAATCCAGCCCCTCCTTCACCAGTTCCCGGCAGCGTTCCAGCACCTGGAAAGCAGCGTGGCCTTCGTTGATGTGGAATACAGTAGGCTTCAGGCCCATGGCGCGCTTGGCCCGTATCCCGCCAATGCCCAGCACCATTTCCTGCAACAGCCGGTTGGTAATGTCGCCACCATAAAGCTGATAGGTGATGCGGCGATCCTCCTCGCTGTTTTTTTCCAGATCGCTGTCCAGCAGCAGCAGGGTGATGTGCCCCACCCGCGCCGTCCACACCTGCAGGCGAATGACGCGGCCCGGCACCTCGATGCTGACTTCAACACACTCGCCGTTGGCACCGGTGGCCGGCTTCACTGGCAGATCGCTGAAACGCGAAGGATTGTACTGGGCAATCTGGTTGCCATGAGCGTCGATCTGCTGGGTGAAGTAACCTTGCCGGTACAACATGCCCACCGCGGCAAATGGCAGGCCGATGTCACTGGCGGCCTTGCAGTGGTCACCCGCCAGAATGCCAAGCCCGCCCGAGTAGATCGGCAGACTTTCGTGCAATCCGAATTCGGCACAGGAATAGGAAATCAGATCCTGCTCCGTATTGATGCTTTTCACCGCCTTGAGTTTGGCCCGGGTCTTCAGGTAGGTGTCGTAGGTGGAGATGACCTTGGCGTACTCCTGCATGTACACCGGATCGTCCGCTGCCTGTTCCAGCTTGCGCTGGTCAATACGGCGCAGGAACATTTTCGGATTGTGGCCCGTGCTTTCCCACAGTTCGCGATCCATGCGGAAGAACAGGCCGCGCACCTGGCGATCCCAGCTGTACAGCAGGTTGTTGGCAAGTTCGTCCAGGCGGTTCAGGGCTTCGGGAATCTTGGGTTGAACTTCAATGGTGTATCGGGTACCGGCCATGGAGATGTCCTGATGCAAATGGGTGGTTCAGTGTAATCACAAGATTAGATCAAACGGGAATCTGCACCGCTTGATTGCCGTCAATCGCTTGGTGGAAGGTCCGGGTCAGAATACACTTATTCGGACGGCACCAAAACCCGATGCAAAAAACGGTGCAGTGGACGCTGTGTCCTTTGCCGGGGACAGCAAACCGGGGCCACCCAACAAAGGAGGGACGCAGGATGCCATTACTGGCGGGTGATATCGGCGGAACCAAAACCCTGCTGGGTCTGCAATCGGCGCACGGCGCGTTGGAGCAGGTACGGGAATACCGCAATCAGGCCCATGACGGGGTGGACGCCATCCTGCATGACTTCCTGCAGCAAACGGGCACCCGTCCCGATGACGGACTGCATCTTGTTCTGGCCATCGCTGGCCCGGTGGATCAGGCCCGCTGCCAGATGACCAACCTGCCCTGGCTGATCGACAGTGCCACCCTGCAACAGCAATTCCGCTTTAAATCAGTGCATCTTCTGAACGACCTGGAAGCTACCGGCTGGGCGATGCCCGGCCTGGGTGCCGCAGGCCTGCTGCTGCCACTGCGGGGAGATCACATCGATTTTGGCCGCCCGGTCGCGGTAATGAGCATAGGCACGGGGTTGGGACAGGCGGCGCTGATCCCGCAGAATGGCGGCACTTTGCAGGTGCTGTCGTCAGAAGGCGGTCACAAGCAGTTCGCTCCATTCGACGCCCGCAGCGCCAGTCTGCTGCAACAGGCCTATGCCACCGGCCACACCGGCGTGAGCTGGGAGAACTGGTTTTCCGGATCGGGTCTGCCACGGCTGTTCCAGGCGCTGTTTCCGGACATGGAGGCCCCCGACAGCCAGACCATCACCGAACTGGCGGTGGCACAGCCCGGTTCCTGCGAGGCGCAATGCGTTCACCTGCTGATGCAGGGATTGATGGCCGAGGCCGGCAACCTGGCGTTGCAGTACGCAGCCTGGGGCGGCGTGATTTTCGCCGGCGGCGTGGCCCAGCATCTGCTGCCATACTGGCACGATCCCGATCTGCAACGCTGGCTCGAACACAAGACCGATCACGTGCAACGGCTGCGGCAGGTGCCACTGGCAATGTGCACCGACACGCAGGCTGCGTTACGAGGGGCTGCGGATTACTTCTGGCATCAGCAGATGCGCGGCAACTGATCCACTGTGTGCCATGCCAGCAGGCGCTCGACACCGTAGGCATTTTCCAGAAACACACCTCCGCTTTTTCCGGCGACTGGCTGGACCGCGCTGCCGTGCAGAACAGTTCCGATTCGGGCCGACCAGCGCCCGGCAGAAAATTCCCGCAGAATATCCAGCGCATCCGCCACCTGCGATTGCGGCAGGAACAATGCGCAACACCCTTCGTTGGCGATGAACAGCGGATCGAAACCCAGCAGCTCGCACGCCGCTTTCACTGTATCCGACACCGGCACATCCGTTTCCTGCACACGGAAATTCTGCCCACACTGCTCTGCCAGTTCCAGCATTGCCCCGCCCAGTCCGCCCCGGGTGAGATCACGGACACAATGCAGATCGATGCCCTGATTGAGCAAGGCCTGGATCAGCGGATGCAGTAGCGCCATATCCGACAGCAGATCCACGTCCAGATTGATGCCTTCGCGACTGGCCAGCACCGCAATGCCATGACGGCCGATGTCGTTGCTCACCAGAATCGCGTCGCCGGGCTGGATGCGCGTGGGCGTGAGCGCCTGCGGGATATGCAGTTCACCGATGCCGGCAGTATTGATGAAAAGCCGGTCCGCCTTGCCCCGTTCCACCACCTTGGTGTCACCGGTGACAATGGTGATACCCGCTTCGGCAGCCGTGCGCTGGATCGACTGCACGATTTTTTCCAGCCGTTCGATGGGCAGCGATTCTTCCAGAATGAAGGACAGCGACAACCAGCGCGGCACAGCGCCCATCACCGCCAGATCATTGCAGGTGCCGATCACCGCCAAGGCGCCAATGTCGCCGCCGGGAAAAAATGGCGGGTTGACGACATAGCTGTCGGTGGTGAATACCTGCTGGGCAGTTGCGCTGGTCAACACCGCACCGTCGGTGAGCAGGTTCAATTGCGAATTGCCGTAACCCGGCAGAAACAGCTGCCGGATCAAATCGCGGGTGGATTCGCCACCGCTGCCGTGAGTCAGCAGGATGCGCGCGTCTTTCATGGCTGCAGGTCCGTTTTTAGGTTGTCTTGCGTATTTTTCGCTGGAAATACCGGGCGGAGACGGCTTAATGACAAGAATCGGGATACACCACTTGCCCCAGCGCCAGTCCGCCGTCGTTGAGGGGCAAGGTCGCGGGCCACATCAGGTGCACCGCCATTGGCTTCGCCCGATCCAGCAGCAAGGATTGCAGTAGCCGGTTCTGAAAGCAACCTCCACTCAGGGAAAGATGATCAACGTTGAAGTGGTGCGCCAGGGTCAGCGCCCAGTCGGCGATGCCACAATGGAAGGCCAGGGCCTGTTGCTGGACAGACGCCGGGGTGTTTTGCGCTGATACGCTAAAAGATGTGCGACTAAAAAAATCACTCCAGGACTGCTGCCAGTCGCCCACCAGAAGATCGCCTTCTGTC
>JBMOPR010000572.1:0-12417 GCA_049323075.1 Pseudomonadota bacterium | reverse complement strand
CTGCAGATCCCGCTCCTGGAACACGGAAGTGGTATGAACCTTGGCTTGTTGCAGCGAGCCCATGTCTTTGCTCATGAAATGCAGCTGACCATCATCGATGCCTGCCATATGCAAATCATCCGAGATGGATTTTGCCTGCTGCGCGCCGCGAAGAAGATAGTAGAGCCTTTTCATAACGGGTCATCCCTCGAATCCATTCGCTGCTAAATATCAGGCAAAAGCCGCTCTTTGTGTAATGATCGTTTTTCATTTGCGGATTGCTTCGATATAACGGGAAAGCACTAGAGGCGGGATTTCAGGGGCGTTAGTGCATTGGGTTGTAAATAGCGTTGCGGCCGGGAATAAAAACTGCTTCGTATTTCACCAGCGCGTTGATTGCACCTCGTACTAGCCGTGACATTTCTTGAATTTTTTTCCGCTGCCGCACCAGCAGGGATCATTGCGACCGGGCTCGCTGATCGTGCCGGCTGTGCCGCTGGTGTAAAACCACTCGCCATTTTCCCGCACGAACTGCGAACGCTCGTGCAACTGGCCCCGTTTGGACGGGGTCTGGTAACTCGCGACAAACTCCACAATGCCGCTGCTGTCATCTTCGGTACCGCCAACACAATCCAGAATTACCAGGCCACGCCATTCGGTTCCGTCGAAACTGCGCTCGATGTGCGCCTGTTCATCCGGCCCCCGGCATGAGGGGTGTAACGTGCGCAACAAATAGGCAGAATCCTGCAACGCAAATGCCGAATAGCGGGAGCGCATCAGCGCAACGGCGGTGGGAGCCTTCAACGGGCCATTGTGAAAGCGGCCGCAGCAGGCGGACAATGGCAGGGCGCTACCGCAAGGGCAGGGGGGATTGTGCATGGCGGGGAAGCTCTCCAAAATCATGACCCGAAGGTCACAGGGTGGCGATTGCCGATTTTATGTCGTTGTTGAACAGATTGCCCTGAGGCGTCCCTAAAAAACTTGCCAAAGACTGCCGGAATGGGCAGTATGCCAACACTTTCAAACTATCGTTTGAAATTTATAAAAGAGTCACCAATCGTCAAGGAATCCCGGGAAACGCGGCACTCTTGCCGACGCTGGCCGGCGGTTTCTGACCCAGTGCGGGAGAAACGTTGATGATATACGAAGGAACAGCCATTACGGTAAAACCGTTGCAAGATGGCATCGTCGAACTGAATTTCGATCTTCAGGGCGAGTCGGTAAACAAGTTCAACCAGAAGACGGTTGAAGAACTGGGCGCCGCCGCCGAAGCATTGAAAGGCAACAGTTCCATTAAAGGCATGATCGTCACCAGCGCCAAATCGGTCTTCATCGTCGGCGCCGACATTACCGAATTCACCGAAATGTTCAAGCTGCCGGAAGAAGAGATTGCCGGCTGGTGCTTGAAGTCCAACAAGGCGTTCAACGCCATCGAAGATCTTCCTTTCCCCACCGTCACCGCCATCAACGGAATCGCCCTGGGTGGCGGTCTGGAAATGTGTCTGGCGACGGATTACCGCGTCATGTCCAGCAAGGCTGAAGTAGGTCTGCCGGAAGTGAAGCTGGGCCTGTACCCGGGCTTCGGCGGCACCGTGCGCATGCCGCGTGTGATCGGCGTGGACAACGCGGTGGAGTGGATTGCCGCAGGCGGCCAGCACAAGGCAGCCAAAGCGATCAAGGACGGCGTAGTGGACGCTGTTGTCGAGCCGGAAAAACTGCGCGACGCCGCCATTGCACTGGTGAAGGAATGCATTGCCGGCAAGATCGATTACAAGGCGCGCCGCCAGGAAAAACTGGAGCCGCTGAAACTGCCGCCGATGGAAAACATGATGGCGTTCCAGACCTGCACTGCGATGGTGATGCAGCAGGCCGGCCGCAACTATCCCGCACCGGTTGCCGCCGTGCAGGCCATGCAGCAGCACGCAGGCATGAAGCGTGACCAGGCGCTGGAAGTGGAAGCCAAAGGTTTTGCGAAAATTGCCAAGACGCCGGTGGCCTCTGCACTGGTTGGCATTTTCCTGAACGACCAGGCGCTGAAAAAGACCGCTGGAAAATGGGAAAAACAGGCCAAACCGATCAACCTGGCTGCCGTGCTCGGCGCCGGCATCATGGGTGGCGGTATTGCCTACCAGTCCGCGTCCAAGGGCACCCCGATCATCATGAAGGACATCGCCGACAAGGCGCTGGACCTGGGCATGTCGGAAGCCTCCAAACTGCTGTCCAAGGCACTGGAAAAAGGCAAGATCGACGGCGCGAAATTCGGCAAAACCCTGTCTTCCATCCGTCCCACCCTGAACTACGGTGATTTCCAGGGCGTCGACATTGTCGTGGAAGCCGTAGTGGAAAATCCCAAGATCAAGCAGTCTGTACTGGCGGATGTGGAAAAGCAGGTGAAACCGGGCACCATCCTGGCTTCCAACACCTCCACCATTTCCATCACCAAACTGGCAGAAGCACTGCAGCATCCGGAAAACTTCGTTGGCATGCACTTCTTCAATCCGGTGCACATGATGCCGCTGGTAGAAGTGATTCGCGGCGCCAAGTCGTCCGATGCTGCCGTTGCCGCCACCGTTGCCTACGCCAAGAAAATGGGCAAGAGCCCGGTCGTGGTGAATGATTGTCCGGGCTTCCTGGTGAACCGCGTGCTGTTCCCGTATTTCGGCGGTTTCGGCATGCTGCTGCGCGACGGCGCAGACTTCCAGAAAATCGACAAGGTCATGGAAAAATTCGGCTGGCCCATGGGCCCCGCTTACTTGATGGACGTGGTCGGTATCGACACCGGCGTGCACGCAGCGGCCGTGATGGCGGAAGGTTTCCCCGATCGCATGAAGCATGACTACAAGGATGCGTCCGAAGTCATGTTCGACAACAAGCGTTACGGCCAGAAGAACGGCATCGGTTTCTACAAGTATGAAACCGACAAGAAGGGCAAGCCGAAGAAAGTGGTCGACAAAACCACTTACGATCTGATCCAGCCGCATGTGGCCGCGCCGAAGGAATTCGACGACCAGACCATCATCGATCGCCTGATGATCCCCATGTGCCTGGAACTGGTGCGCTGCCTGGAAGAAAACATCGTGTCCAACGTGCCGGATGCCGACATGGCGCTGGTGATGGGTATCGGTTTCCCGCCGTTCCGTGGCGGTGCCCTGCGCTATATCGATGCCATCGGCGTGAAGGCCTTTGTCGAGCTGTGCGACAAGTACAAAGACCTCGGTGGCCTGTATCACCCCACTGCCAAGCTGCGTGAAATGGCCGCCAAGGGCGAGTCGTTCTACAAGTAATGTTGCGGTAGCCAAGGAGACATGAAGATGAGTTTGAATCCAAGAGACGCGGTTATCGTCGACGCTGTCCGGACCCCGATGGGTAAATCCAAGAACGGCCAGTTCCGTCACGTGCGCGCCGAAAAGCTGTCGGCCGAGCTGATCATTGGCCTGAAGAAACGTAATCCGAACTGGAATGTGGCAGAAACCGAGGATGTGATCTGGGGCTGCGTGAACCAGACCCTGGAGCAGGGCATGAACATCGCCCGCAACATCGCGATCCTGGCGGACCTGCCGCGCAACGTGGCGGCGCAGACCGTCAACCGTCTGTGCGGTTCGTCCATGCAGGCGCTGCACACTGCGGCCCAGAACATCCAGACCGGCAATGGCGACGTGTTCGTCATCGGCGGCGTGGAGCACATGGGTCACGTGGGCATGATGCACGGTATCGACCTGAACCCGGAGATGTCCAAGTACATCGCCAAGGCGTCGAACATGATGGGCCTGACCGCCGAAATGCTGGGCCGCATGCACGGCATCCAGCGTGCGCAGATGGATGAGTTCGCCCTGCGTTCGCACAAGCTGGCATGGGAAGCGACGCTGGAAGGGCGCTGGAAAAATGAAATCCTGCCCATCGAAGGCCACAACGCTGACGGCTTCAAGACCCTGTGCGAAATCGACGAAGTGATTCGTCAGGACGCCAGCCTGGAAGCCCTGGCTGCGCTGCCGCCGGCATTCGATCCGAAAGGCGGTTCCGTATCGGCCGGTTCTTCTTCCGCGCTGTCCGATGGTGCCTCTGCGATTCTGGTGATGTCGGCCGAGCGGGCCAAGGCCCTGGGTCTGAAGCCCCGCGCCAAGATCCGGTCCATGGCGGTTGCCGGTTGCGACGCGGCGATCATGGGTTACGGCCCCGTGCCTGCCACCCAGAAGGCGCTGAAGCGCGCCGGCCTGACCATCGACGACATCGACTATGTCGAGCTGAACGAAGCCTTCGCGGCGCAGAGCCTGCCCTGCATGAAGGATCTGAAGCTGATGGACAAGGCGGATCAGAAGGTCAACCTGAACGGCGGCGCGATCGCACTGGGCCACCCGCTGGGTTGCTCCGGTGCCCGCATCGTCGGCACCCTGCTGAACGTGATGGAGTGGAAGGGCGGCAACCTGGGCCTGGCCACCATGTGTATCGGTCTGGGGCAGGGTATCGCCACCGTGATCGAGCGCGTGTAACGCCACCTGCACCAGCACTGCCACACCCAAGGCCCGGACCCGCAAAGGTCCGGGCCTTTTCTTTGCCTGGTCTTTTTTGCTTGCCTAACCGGTGGAAACGTCCGCAGTATTGATCTGGGCGAAAGCCAGGGCTGACGCCGGGCGGCAATATGAATAAATCATCTTCTTTTGAATGGACACGAGAGCGATCTGCATGAATACGGAAAAAGTGGTGTTCGCGTTTTTCATTCTGCTGGCGGCCACGCTCAACTTCGGCTTTTTCATTGGAACCATACATGCGTCGGCGCATTTCAACTCCATCGAGCTGTTTGCTGCGCTGGTAATCAGCCTGATCGCCACCGTGATGAAATTCGGCGACCGCACGCATATGGGGGCCGTGTTGCTGGCCACCAGTCTGGTGGCGGATCTGCAGCTGATTGCGGCCGCGCTGGTGTGGGGTTACGCCGTCACGGGAGACGATGTCGCCATGAGTACCTCGGTGGCGGCCAGTATCATGTCGCTGTCCGGTGGCGCGTTGCTGGCAAACATCACGTCGGTGGTGCTGCTGGTGATCGAAACCGTGATGGTCCGGCGCTGAGGTGTCATGAACTACGTTGCCTATCTGGTACTGCGGCGACTGCGGGCGCCGCTGATCGCGCTGATCGTCGTGTGGTCCCTGTCCGTACTGGGTTACGTACTGATTCCTGGCGTTGACAATAACGGCAATCCTTACCGCATGGATTTCCTGCACGCGTTCTATTTTGTCAGTTACATGGGTTCCACGATCGGCTTTGGTGAGATTCCCTACGCGTTCACGCCACTGCAACGCTACTGGACCCTGTTCTGTATCTATGCCACCGTCATTTGCTGGTTTTACAGCATCGGCGCGGTGGTGACGATTTTTCGCGACCAGAACTTTCTCGGTCTGGTGCGGCGCACGCGCTTCAGCCATCGTGTGCAGAGAATGAAAGAACCCTTCTATCTGGTGTGCGGTTATGGCGCCACCGGCAGTTCCCTGGTGACGGATCTGGCGCAGCACGGGGTGCAGACGGTGGTGCTGGATCTGGATGCGGCCCGTATCGAAGCACTGGAGCTGGACAATCATCCGTTTGACATTCCCCGTCTCTGCGCCGATGCCGGTGATCCCGATGTGTTGCGCGATGCCGGTGTGGGGCACGCCTGCTGCCGGGGTGTGCTGTGCCTTACCAACAATGATCAGGTGAACCTGTACGTGGCGATCGCCAGCAAGCTGCTGGCACCGGAGCGGGTGGTGATCAGCCGGGTAGCGTCTCGGGACACGGCTGCCAACCTGGCGTCCTTTGGCACCGACTGTGTGATCGATCCGTTTGAAACCTTCGCGGATTACCTGACGAGCACCATTGTCGAACCGTTCCACCAGATGCTCTACAACTGGCTGATCAGTCCCCGCCATCGTCCGATTGAAACGGCGTGCCAGGCGCGGCAGGGGCGCTGGATCATCTGCGGTTACGGGCGGCTGGGGCGGGCGCTGCAACTGCGGTTCGAGGCCCGGGGCCTGAACACCATGGTGATTGATCCCGATCCCACCGAGCGCGAGCACGAGGAATGCCGCATTGTCCAGGGTGCAGGCACGCGGGCAGTGACGCTGCTGGAGGCCGGCATTCATCATGCGGTGGGCATTGTGGCTGGTACGCCGGACGACGCCAGCAACCTGTCCATCGTGATGATGGCGCGGGAACTGAATGCCGGCATCGTCACCGTGGCGCGTCAGAATCGTCAGACCAACGAGCCGCTGTTTCGCGCCGCCCGGGTGGATTTCACCATGGACCCGACCCAGATCATCGTCCAGCGGATTGGCGCACTGATAAAAATACCCATGCTGATGCCGTTTCTGGAACACCTTCACGTGCAGACGGAAGCCTGGTGCGAAAACCTGCTGAAGCAGTTCGATCTGATGGTGCACGACAGTCCGCTGGAAAGCTGGGAGGTGGGGCTGTCGCAGGATGAGGCTCCCGCGGTGTATGAGCGTTTGCGCCGCGGCGACGTCATTACGCCGCAGGCCCTGCTGACCCATCCGCTGGAGCGGGACCGCCCGTTACGCGCGCTGCCGTTGCTGCTGATGCGTGGCAATGAGCGGGTGTTGCTGCCTGCTCTGGATCTGCCGCTGCGCATTGACGACCGGCTGCTGCTGTGCGGTCAGGAACGGGCCATGTCCGGCATGGCCTGGACGCTGAATAACGAGAATGTGCTAAGGTATGTCGTGTCCGGCCACGAAGGCGCCAGTGGTCTGTTATGGAAGCGGCTGCAGCGGCAGTCGCCGGGTTAATGTTGCGGAGGAAGACATGAAATCGGTTCCCACCCTTGCCACCACCATGACTCCGTTTCCCTATTCCATCGACATCAACCAGCCGCTGAAAGAGGCGATGGCGATGATGGAAGAGCATGGCTTCCATCATTTGCCGGTGACAGAAGAGGGCAACCTGGTGGGTGTGCTGTCGGACCGCGATATCCGGTATGTCGACTCTCCGTTTTCCAGTGCATCGCTGGAAGATGAACTGTTCGTGAAGGACATCTACACCAGCCGCGCTTTCGTGGTGGATATTCATGATGCGCTGGAATCCGTGCTGAAAGTGATGGCGGAAAAACACCTGGGTTCGGCGCTGGTGACCAAGAATGGCAAGCTGGCTGGCATACTCACGCATAACGATATCTACCGGAAATTCGCTGACATGATTCAAAAACTCAAGGCCAAACCCGAAGGCAATGACGCGGCCTAAGCGCAATTCACATGAGTAGGCGCAATCCCTATTTCGATCCAGCCAAATACCATCATCGGCCCTGGGGCTTCCGCAATCCGCCGGGCAGTCCGCCGGGGCACCGTTTCACCATCGAACTGGCGCGGGAAGCGGCGCATTTTCTGGGTGAGATCCGGCGTGTGGTGGGACATTACCCGTTTCCGCCCGAGCACGTGATTCCCGAAAGTGAAGCACTGCAGATGCTGGAGCGCATCACCGCACCGCGCAAACTGACCTGGCTCGGGCACGCCTGTTTTCTGCTGCAGTGCGGCGGCCGGGTGATGCTCACCGATCCGTATCTCACCGATTACGCTTCACCGTTGCCGCTGCGGACCACCAAGCGGCTGGTGCCGGCGGCCATCGGCATCCAGAACCTGCCGGCGGTGGATACCATCCTGATTTCCCACAACCACTATGATCATCTGGACACGCCTGCTCTGCGGCAACTGGCGCAACGGTTTCCCCATGCGCTGGTGTGCGTGCCGCTGGGGTTGCGTGATCTGGTGCGGGAACAGGGCTTCAGGGATGTGGTGGAACTGGACTGGTATGACACGCACCGGGATGCTGGCCTCACGGTGACGGCCGTGCCCGCCGTGCATGCTTCGCGCCGGGGAGTGGGCGATACCAATCGCTCGCTCTGGTGCGGTTTCTACCTGCGGGTGGAGGGCTTCACCACGTATTTTGCCGGTGACACCGCCTACGGTGCCGTTTTCCGCGAGATAGGCGCGACGCTGGGACATTGTGATCTGGGCCTGGTGCCGATTGGCGCCTACCAGCCCCGCGTGCTGATGGCGCCAGTGCATGCCACGCCCGAAGAAGCCGTGCAGATCGGCGAAGACCTGCAGGCGCGGCGCCTGATCGGCATGCACTGGGGCACCATCCGGCTTACCACTGAACCCATGCTGGAACCGCCTGAACGCTTTCTGGCGGTGGACTCGCCGATCCCGCGGCAGGTCATGCGTATCGGCGAAACTCTGGCGCTCGCGGACACGTAATTTTTTCACGCTGCAAGCCGCTGATCTGCCTTTCAAAACGGTCGGGCCGTCGCAATCACGGCCGCTGCCCGCTCCACACTCGCCTAAAATTAAACAAGTGAATGATTTGCCTTGTAAACAGCATGTTACTTTTCAAACGTCATTGTTCCGGGATCTGCGCACTGCATGCTCGATGTATTGAACCCGCTCAAGCGCCTGACCCACATTCACCATTTTCTGCGTGACTTTGGCAAGCAGGCGCCCAACTGTGAAACCCGCACCGACCTGTTCGAACTGCTGTGCCGGCTGGCGGTGGAGCGCGGCCGCTATCGCATGGCCTGGGTGGGCATCCTGCACGGCGAGCAGATCGTGCCGGTGGCGGCGCACGGTGACGGCGAACGGCTGGTCCGACAGAACAAACTGGTCATCACCGAGGGCCAGCATCTGGACCCGGTATGCAATGCGATCCGCGACAACGTTTTTTGCGTCATCAATGACGTCGACCGGCAGACCGCTCCGCCGCCCTGGTTTGCGGACGTGAAGGCACTGGGTGTGAAAGCCATCGCTGTGCTACCGGTGCAGTTCAAGCAGAAAGTCGTGGGCATTCTGGCGCTGTATTCGGAGCAGGAAAACGATTTTTCCGATCTGTACACGTTCAGTCTGGAAGAACTGGGCGATGACATCGCCGTGGCGCTGGAACATCTGGATGAATACACCCGCCGCATTGATCTTGAACTGCAACTGAAACAGTTGCATCAGGCGGTCGAATGCAGCGCAACCGCCGTCATCATCACCGACAGCAAAGGCAACATCCAATACGTGAATCCGCATTTTCGCGAACTGAGCGGCTATGACAGCGATGATGTGCTGGGCACCAATGTGATCGAGCTGAAAGTGCCGGACATGCCGCAGCTCAGCGTGCATGAACTGTATGATGGCCTGAAAGCCAATAATGAATGGCGCGGCGAACTGCTGATACGAACCAGCGACGGTCAGATGAAATGGACCTACCAGCACATCTCCACCATTCGTGACAAACAGGGCGCGATCACCCATTTCGTCAGCACCGCCATCGATCACACCGAGTTGCATTTCGCCCAGGAGACCATTGAAAAGCTCGCCTACTACGACGAACTGACCGGCCTGCCCAACCGCCGGCTTTTCTACGACCGCATCCAGCAGGCCATCAATTGTGCCGAGCGCGATGGAGCACAGTTCTGCGTGTTTTACCTCGACCTGGACGGCTTCAAGAATATCAACGATTCCCTGGGGCATTCTGCCGGCGACCTGCTGCTGAAAACCGTGGCGCGCCGGCTGCGCCAGCAGGTGCGGGCCAAGGATTCGGTGGCGCGCCTGGGCGGCGATGAGTTCACTATCATTGTCACCGACGTGAAAGAAACCCGCGACATCACCATCGTCGCGGAAAACGTCATCCGCGCACTGGCCCAGCCAGTGGATATTGGTGACAAGCCGGTGGTGATCACCACCAGTATCGGCATCGCGGTTTTCCCCGGCGACGGCAACAGTATTGACAAACTCACCCGCAACGCCGACCTGGCGATGTATCACGCCAAGGCCAGAGGCAAAAACAATTTCCAGTTTTTCACCGAAGATCTGAATCGCCGGGTGCAGGAACGCATGGCGCTGGAACTGCGCCTGCGCGAAGCCTTCCAGGAGCAGCAGTTCCGGGTCGAATTCCAGCCCCAGGTGGATGCGGTGGACGGATCAGTGGTGGCAGTGGAGGCGCTGATTGCCTGGGATGGTCGCAAGCAGGGCATGCTTACCCGTGCGCAGTTCATGCGGACGCTGGAGGAGTGTGGCCTGATTGACGACGTATTCGAATGGCTGCTCACTGCCGCCAGCCGTCAGTGTGCGCAACTCATGGAGCAGACTGGCGTGCGCTTCCGGGTGGCGTTTGGCCTGCCTTCCGCACTGTTTCGCAATGCGCCCAAGCTGTATGAACTGCTGGAGCGTTCGCTGGCCTTTGCACAGCTGGATCATCGTCAGGTGCAACTGGAAATTCCGGAAAGTGTCATCAGCAACGACGTGGATTCCAGCCTGAAAATCCTGCGTGAGCTGCGCAAGAAGGGGGTGACGCTGGCCATCGACAATTTTGGAATGGGCTTTTCCTCATTGCGCCATCTGCGCCGGTTCCGGGTGGATATCATCAAGGTCGATGGAGCTTTCGTGCGCGACGTGCTGAATGACGAGAATGATGCCGCTGTAACTTCGGCCATCATCGCGCTGGCCCATCAGCTGGACCTCAAGGTGTTGGCCGAAGGTGTGGATACCCTCCAGCACGCGCAATTTCTGGAACGCTACTGGTGCGACTTCCTGCAGGGCCAACACATCCTGAAATCCGTCGGACGCGAGGCTCTGGCGGAGTTTCTGCAGCGGCGGTCGCGCGAATTCTGATAGGCCTTGTGGCCCGCCACCTGATCAGGCTTCCGCCGTCGCGGTGTAGCGTCCGAACCGCTTGCGGTATTCCGTCGGCGACAACGCCACTTCGCGCTTGAACAGCCGGCGGAATGAACTTACATCCAGGTAGCCGACTTTCTCGGTAATGTCGTCCACGCTCAGGATGGTCGACTCCAGCAATCGTTTGGCTTCGTTGATCCGCAGTTTCTGGAAATACTGCTTGGGAGGCTTGCCGGTAGCCTGGTTGAAGCGCCGGATAAACGTCCGCGGGCTCACTGCCAGCTTGTCCGCCAGATCCTCCAGCTGGAATTCCTGTGCCAGATTCTGCTGCATCCACTGCACCGCCTGTTGCACCATGTCGTCCTGCTGGCGCAGGTGATGCGATACCGGAATATACGGGGCCTGCGACGACGACTTGCTCTGCAGCAAAATGGTTTTCGCGCAGGTCTGGGCCATCTGGCTGCCGGCAAATTTCTCGATCATCGCGATGCACAGATGCATGTACGCGGTCACGGCGCCGGAGCAGAAAATGTTGTTGTCCTCGGTGACGATTTTTTCCAGTTGCAGATTCACCTGCGGAAACGCTTCGGTGAAATGATGCGCCAGCCACCAGCTGGTAGTGGCCTCGCGATTGTTCAGCAGGCCCGTGTCTGCCAGCACAAAGGAACCGCTGCACACGGATGCCAGGGTCGCACCCTTCGCATGCTCCCGTTTCACCAGCTCGCCAATGCTGACGCGCAGTTCATTTATCTTCCGGACCACTTCATTGCCATAGGCATGGTCAATTCCCGGCACGAAACAGATGTCAGGATTGCCAATCTGGGAGTAGTCGCCGTTTACCGCCACGCTGACCCCGGTTGAGGTTCGCACCGGCTTGCCATCCTGGGAGTAGATTTTCCAGGAAAACAGGGGGCTAGCGGTCTTTTCGCGGCACACCCGCTGGTGGATATTGGCGATGTTGAAGATATCGATCGGCCCGGTGACGCTAGTTCCAAAACATCCGTCAAATGCCAAAACTGCCAGTTCAGTTGTCATAATTGCTTCCTTTGGGTGGCAAAAAGAGCATCAATATTGTCATTAATGCCACTTTGTCTGTTTGCCGTCAAGGGCTAATCTGGACACGTAGCAACACGCGATTACCAACACAGGAGGGTTTCGCCATGGCTGCCATCGATACTGTATCCCGCACCATTTCCCATCTCGCCCGCACCGAGTTCCGTTATGCCGATGTGTCTGTCGCTGTGCTGGCCGGCCGCGCTGTTGCCCGTCCCATGATGGTCGCCGCCGTCAATGATCATGTTCGCGCCTGGGTGGAGCACATCCTCAAGTTTGTGCTGGGCGCTGCCGGCGCGGTCCTGATTCTGTTCCTGCTGAACAGTCCGGGTCTGCCTTTTCTGGGTGCCTTCAGTGCGGGTCTGGGTGTGTTGTACCTGGCCAATCTGGCAGATGTGGCCCGGTATCGCGATGCCATCTTCTTCATCGTGCCCACCCTGTTTATCTGGGGCATGCTGGTGCTCGATCATCACCGGCCGGAACTGGTGGCGCTGACCTGGTTCACCCATGTGTTCATCGGTTTCGTTGGTTCTTTCGTCCGTACCAGCGGTGGCATTGCCGAACTGCGCCTCTGGTCGCTGCTGATGGGATTCTCGCTGGTGAATCTGGTGTACCTGATCAACCATGTGAGCCTGTGATTCGGAAGAGGATGGCCTTGCATCATGAGCGAAGTGTTGTTTCAGTGTGATGGTGACCTGTATGTGCCCACGGCCTTGGCCGGCAGTCCCTGGCATCCGGCGCTGCTGCACGGCG
>JBMOPR010000571.1:0-12440 GCA_049323075.1 Pseudomonadota bacterium | reverse complement strand
CCGATGCGGCCATGTACAACGCCAAGTCGGACGGAAAAAACAGCTACTGTTTCTACGCCACCGAAATGAACCAGTCGTTGCGACGACGCATGAGTATCGCCAGCAGTCTGCGGCGTGCCGTGAGCAACGGCGACTTTCTGCTGCACTATCAGCCCCGGGTTGAATTGCGGCAGGGCAGGATCGTGGGAGTGGAAGCGCTGATCCGCTGGCAGGATGGCGAGCGTGGCCTGGTGCCGCCGGTGGAATTCATTCCGGTAGCGGAAGAAAATGGCCTGATCGTGCCCATTGGCGAGTGGGTGCTGCGAACCGCCAGCGCGCAGGCGCAACACTGGCAGACGACGTTCCAGCGCAATATCAGTGTGGCGGTCAACATCTCGGCCCGCCAGTTCCGTACCTGCGATCTGGTCAGCCTGGTGCAGCAGGTGCTGCGCGACACCGGGTTGCATCCGGGTGCGCTGGAGCTGGAACTGACAGAATCGATGCTGATGCATGATGTGAAACGGGTGCAACAGGTGCTGACCGGATTGCGCGGGCTGGGTGTAAGTCTGGCGGTGGATGATTTTGGCACTGGCTTTTCTTCGCTGAACTACCTGAAAAGTTTTCCGCTGGATGCGCTCAAGATCGACCGTTCCTTTGTCACCGACATTGAGCAGGGTGCCAACGACGAAGCCATTGTCCGCGCCATTATTGCACTGGCACACAGCCTGAATCTGCGCGTGGTGGCGGAAGGGGTGGAGACCGCGGCGCAGATGCGGTATCTGCTGAAACAGGGGTGTGATGAAGTGCAAGGCTATTATTTCAGCCGGCCGCAGACCCTGGACCAGATCAGCCTCATGCTGCAGCAGCAATCCGTACTGGAACTGGCGCAATTGCGGGCCTGATGTTGGCCGCCAGTTTTCACGCAGGATGTTCAGAGCTGGATTTTCAGGGCAGTGGCTTATGGTAGATCGACGGCGCCACCGGTTTCAGTGCGCCGGACACGCCGTTCAGGCTTTCCGAATGCCCCACCATCAGATAGCCGCCCGCTTTGAGTTGCTGGATCACGCGCGCGACAATCTGCTGCTTGGTGGGCATGTCAAAATAGATCATCACATTGCGCAGGAAGATGATGTCGAAACTGCCCAGAGCGCTGAGATCCCCTTTCAGGTTGGCGTGACAGAAACGGGTGCGCTTGCGCAGGGTGTCCGCAATCAGAAAGGTGCCGTCCTGGCTGCCCACGCCTTTGAGACAATAGCGGGTGAGCAGCGGGCGTGGAATGTTCTCTGCCCGTTCCAGTGGATACTGACCCCGCTGGGCTTTCTCCACCACCCGGGAGCTGATGTCGGTGCCCACAATTTCCCAGGTGTCCGTGCGCGCGTGTTCCGCCATCACCATCGCCAGCGTGTAGGCTTCCTCGCCCGATGAACTGGCGGCGCTCCACAGCCGGCGCATGCCGCCATCCCACTGCGGCAGCACGCGGTCGCGCAGAAAATCAAAATGCTTCTGCTCGCGGAAGAAGAACGTTTCGTTGGTGGTGAGTAGGTCGACAGCGATCTGCATCTCGGTGCTGCCCGGCTTTTTCAGCAGGGTGAAATAATCACCGTAACTGGCCATGCCCAGCTGCTTGACCCGCTTTGCCAGGCGTCCGCTCACCAGTGTCTTCTTCACGTCCGTCAGATGAATGCCGGTTATGTCGTACATCATTTTCTGGAACAGCGTAAATTCGCTGTCCCTCAGGACGGGATGATCCATGCCGTGTCAACCCTACCCGGCCTCAGCCGTTTCGCTGACCTGGCCCAGCATGGCCAGTTCATCCACCGATAACACCTTGCCCACGTTGAGTATGATCACGAATTTGCCGTCGATCTTGCCCATGGCGTCGATGAAATCAGCGCGAATGCGCGCGCCAAAGGCTGGCGCCGGTTCGATATCGCCGGCGGGAATGTCCAGCACGGCCGACACCGAATCCACCACCACGCCAATGTCCTGGTGTCCGTCGTCGCTGCTCACTTCCATGATGACGATGCAGGTGCGCTTGCCGATGTCGCAGGGCTTGCCACCGAAGCGCGCGCCCAGATCCACCACCGGTACCACGGACCCGCGCAGGTTGATCACACCGCGGATGAACTCCGGCATCATCGGCACGCTGGTCAGCATGCCGTACTCGAGGATTTCCTTGACGTTGAGAATGCCGATGGCAAACATTTCGTTGCGCAGCAGGAAAGTCAGGTACTGACTTTCCTGCGGGTGGCCCTTGCGTGCGGTGGTGCCATTCGACGCCACCATCATGGATGACAGGTTCATGAACTGCCTCCTAGAAGCTGACGAATTCGGAGGAATTCAGCGCAACCGGCGATTGCGGCCGTTCTGCATGGACTTTCTTGCGCGGCGCATCCTGTCTGGCAACGGCGGCGTTGGTCGCCGCGATTTCCAGCTTGAAAAAGCCCATCAGCTGCTGCAGCTGTTCAGCCTGGCTACTCATTTCCTCGGCAGTGGCGGCCAGCTCTTCCGAAGAGGACGCACCCATCTGGGTCACCTTGTTGAGCTGTTCCATCGCGATATTGATCTGGGTTGCGCCAGAGGATTGTTCTTCTGACGCGGCGCTGATTTCCTGCACCAGATCCGATGTTTTCTTGATGGACGGCACGATCTCATCCAGCAGCTTGCCGGCTTTTTCCGCCAGGTTCACGCTGCTCTGGGCCACTTCTCCGATTTCCTGCGCGGCGACCTGTGAGCGTTCGGCCAGCTTGCGTACCTCCGCCGCAACGACGGCAAAGCCCTTGCCATGCTCGCCGGCGCGCGCGGCTTCGATGGCAGCATTCAGTGCCAGCAGATTGGTCTGATAGGCGATGTCGTCGATGATGCCCACCTTATCGGCAATGATCTTCATGGCCTGCACGGTTTCCTTCACGGCGCGGCCGCCTTCATCCGCTTCGCGTGCCGCCTTGGATGCCATGCCATCGGTGATCTTGGCATTTTCGGTATTCTGGCTGATGGAGGCTGACATCTGTTCGACCGAGGCCGACGTTTCTTCCACACTGGCGGCCTGTTCGCTGGAGCCCTGGCTCATGGACTGGGCGGTGGCGGACACTTCCTCCGATGCCGATGACAGGGCCGATGCAGCGCCGCGCACTTCGCCAATGATCTGCGCCAGCTTGCCCACCATGTTCCGCATGGCGACCAGCAATTGGCCGACCTCATCCTTGCCGGTGACATCGATGCGCGCCGACAGATCGCCGTTGGCCAGCTGATTCGCCACTGCCACCGCCACATTGACCGGGCGGGTGATGGAACGCGTCACCCAGAAGGCAGCACCGGCGCCGATCGCCAGTGCCGCCAGGCCAACGGCAATCATCAGGTTGCGACCATTCAGATACGTTGCTGCTGCTTCCTGGCCGGATTTTTCCATCAGACGACCCTGCAGTTGAATCAGGTCGTTGATGGCGCCCATGAAGATATTCAGGGCTGGCAGGGTCTGGCTGATCATCAACGCGCTGGCTTCCTCGTTACGGCCTTCATCCAGCAGTTTCACCACGGTCTTGAAGGATGCAACATAGGGTTTGCGCACTTCCTTCATGGTGGCGAGCAACTTCTTGCCTTCCTCGGCATAGATCAGCTTTTCCAGCAGCGCCACCTTGTCGTTGATGGTGTTGACGTTGTTGCTGATGCGATCCTTGGTGGCCGCTATCATCGCCGGATCGCGCAGCAGAAAAATCTCGAAGCTGGCGCGGGCGTTGTCGTTGGCCAGATCCACAATTTCGTTGGCTACCACGGCCTTGGTCCAGTCCTGGGTCACGATGCGGTCGGTTATTTTGTTGACCGACATGAGCCCTTCTGCGCCGGTGCCAATGATGACAGTCATCAGCAGCAACACGATTGCGAAGCTGATGCCAAGCCGCATACCTATTTTCATGTTGTTGAACATTGTTTTCTCCTCAGGTTGTGCGATGCAATGTCAGGCGCGCGCACGGGCGGCCTGATATTCCAGTGTTGATACATGCTGAACCAGATCCGGCACGTCGATGATCAGCGCCACTTCGCCATTGCCAAGAATGGTGGAGCCGCTGATGCCGCGAACGTGGCTGAATATTTTGCCCAGTGGTTTGATCACGGTCTGGAATTCTCCCAGCAACTGGTCCACCACCAGACCGGCCTTGTTGCCGCCGTACTGCACCACCACCACATTTTCCCGCCGCGGTGGCTGGCCACTCACGGCAAACAGGTCGCGCATGCGGATGAAGGGCAGTACCTCGCCGCGCAGATTGAGGTAGTCGCGCTCGGTCGCGTTGCCGTTGGCCGCTTCATTGAGTTCGACGCACTCCAGCACCATGTCCAGCGGTACCACATAGGAGGATTTTTCCACGCCCACCTGGAAGCCATCGATGATGGCGAGGGTCAGCGGCATGCGCACCCGGAAGGTGGTGCCCTGGCCCGGTCTGGTGTCCAGGTCGACGGTGCCACGCAGTGCGGTAATGTTGCGGCGTACCACATCCATGCCCACGCCGCGCCCCGACAGATTCGTCACGGTCTCGGCGGTGGAGAAACCCGGTTCGAAAATCAGGTTGCAGATCTCCTGGTCGCTCAGGGACTGGTCCGGGCTCACCAGACCGCGCTCAATGGCTTTTTGCAGAATGCGGATGCGGTCCAGACCGGCGCCATCATCGGACACTTCAATCACGATGCTGCCGGAATCGTGGTACGCATTCAGCCGCAGAATTCCCGCAGCCGGCTTGCCAGCGGCAAGGCGCACGTCCCTGGGTTCGATGCCGTGGTCGATGGAATTGCGTACCAGGTGCATCAGCGGGTCGCTGATTTTTTCCACCACGGTCTTGTCCAGTTCAGTCTCGGCGCCGGTAATGACCAGCTCGATTTCCTTGCCCAGCTCCGCGGATATGTCCCGCACTACCCGCTGGAACCGGTTGAAGGTGGACCCGATCTGCACCATGCGCAAACGCAAGGTGGAATCGCGCACTTCCTCCACCAGTCGCGTGAGGGTGGAAAAGGATTCGATCAGCGCGGCATCACCGCTGGTACGTGCACGCATGGCAGACCCGGCGCTGGAAATGACCAGCTCGCCGATCAGGTTGATCAGGTGATCCAGTTTGTCGGCGTCCACACGCACCGAATGATTTTCCCGGGATTTGTTCTCGCGTACACGGGACTGCTTTTCAATGGCGGCGTCAAGCACGGGCTGGGATGTCATGCCACCTTCCACCACGATATTGCCGAGCGGCCGGTTCACTTCGCAGGCGCGCAGATGTTCCTGGATCCGCAGCGCTTCATTCAGCTCGGTGCCGGTGAGAGAACCGCACCGTACCAGAATGTCGCCGAGCCGCATGTCTTCTTCCGGCAGTGCCTGGATCAGATCGATGTAATCGGCAATACGGCTGCGGGGTGGCAGAATGCGGACCTGGCTATCGGCGCGGACAAACTCAAAGGCGTCTTCGATGGTCTGCTTGTCGGCGTCGCTGCTGAAACTGATTTCAAAACCGAGGTAGCAGCTTTCCGGGTCCATTTCACCGGCGGGGGGAATGGCGTCGTCCAGCGTGGTAATGCTGACGATTCTGCCGATGCTGCCGAGGTAGCGCAGGAACGACAGGGGGTCCATGCCATTGCGCAACAGGTCGGCACCGAAGCGCAACGAGATGTGCCAGTTGTCGTTTTCCACGCAACCGGCTTCCAGTCGCTCGATCACGGGTTGTGAATCGTCTGGCCGGGTGGTTGGAAGCCGCGCGGCTCTCTCAACCGCTTTGGTGCTGGCGCCGCATTGTTGCAGTTGCAGGGTCAGTTTCGCACCCCGCACGCGATGATCCTCGCTGGCGCGGGTGTTGCCCAGTGCCATGTGCTCCACCAGATCGCCGATGTGATCGCGACAGGCCAGCAGCAGTTTCGTCAGCGGGGCGCTCATCATCATGCTGCCGTTGCGCAGGGTGTCGAGCAGGCTTTCCACGCCATGGGTGAATTGCACTATGTCATCCAGCCCGAACAGGCCGGCGGAGCCCTTGATGGTGTGCGCCGCCCGGAAAATCGCATTCAGGTGTTCCTGCTGGTCCTGCTCATGCTCCAGGTGCAGCAGCTTGTGCTCCATTTCCTCCAGCAGTTCACGGCTTTCCGCAATATAGGTGCGCAGTGCGGAATCAAGATTCATGCTGGCCTCCGGTTGCTTTGGTCATTACCACGGGATCATTGAACCAGCTCACCAGGCCGAGCAGTTCGAACGCATCCAGAACGGCTGAACTGTGATTGGTCAGCACCAGTGCCTGCTTGCGCTGGGTGCGTTCCTTTTTTGCCAGCATCAACAGCTGGATGCCGGCGCAGTCAATTTCCGTCACCTGTGACAGATCGATCTCCAGGCTGCGGCCGTCATGCAATGCGGCGGTCATCTCTTCTTTCAGGTTGCGGGCGTTGTAGATCGTCATTTCGCCTTCAATGTGGGCGCGGCATTTGCGTTTTTGCAGTTCGGTTCTGAACATGTTCTCTCCTGTGTGCGGTGCAGGTTTCACAAGGCAGCAGGCAAAGTTCATCCATCACGGGCAGGCGCTGCCAGTGGCGGAAATGTGAATCAAACAGTGCGTGTAGATGTTTCCTGGCGGATGAAACAACGTCTGGCGTCGACCTGTGCTGTTGCATCGCTGTTGCCGCAGTCGACAGAACCCAATCGCGCTCGCAGCGGGATTTGTGGCTGCCCGCACATGGAGTCGCTGTCACTGCAAGGTTCGATCACGGACATGACGGAGTACGCCACGACTGCGTTGTTCAATCTGTCAGAAAAAGACTGGATAGACTGAGTATGGCTGCGTGAACAATTGTTGCGCGTAAGGGAATTCCCGGCTTTTGGTAGGAAAAATCTGACGGTGAGGTAACAGCTGACTGCGGGCGGGCCAGAACGCTCTGACCCGCCGTGCGCAATTTCCCAGCCAGTTCAGGAGCTTGCCAGCAGCGCATCCGCTGGCGCAGCGTTGCGTTGCTGCTGGGTGAACTGGAAGTAGACGAAGCCAATCGTCATGAAAGCGGCAAAAAAACCGGCAATCAGGGGATTGTAATAGATCATCGCGATCAGGCAGATAACGGCGATCGCCAGGGCCAGTGCAGGCGCGAACGGATATAACGGCGCGCGGAAGCTGCGTTCCATATCGGGCGCCGTGCGGCGCAGACGAAACAGGCTGAGCATGCTCATGATGTACATGACCAGGGCGCCGAACACCGACATGGTGATCATCGCTGCCGTCAGCGACATCCCGCCCAGGTTGATCAGGCTGTCGCTGTAGATGGCGCCGATACCCACCACGCCGCCACCGATGATGGCGCGGTGCGGCGTGTGGAAGCGTGGATGGATTCTGGCGAAGTAGGCGGGCAGGAAACCGGCGCGGGCCAGCGCGAACAGCTGGCGCGAATAGCCCAGGATGATGCCGTGGAAAGACGCTACCAGTCCGAACAGTCCGATCCACACCAGCATGTGCAGCCAGCCACTGTCGTCGCCCACCACGGTTTTCATCGCCTGTGGCAGCGGATCATTCAGGTTCGACAATGCCTTCCAGTCACCCACGCCGCCGGCAAAAATCATCACGCCCAGGGCGAGTACGACCAGTGTCAGGATGCCGCCCACATAGGCCACCGGAATCGTGCGTTTCGGATCTTTGGCTTCTTCGGCGGCCATTGCGGCGCCTTCAATGGCGAGGAAAAACCAGATGGCAAACGGAATGGCCGCGAATATGCCGCCGATGGCTGCCAGCGTAAAGGTGTCGGAGCCGGCCCAGCCGTTCAGCACGAAACTGGAGAAGGAAAAGCCCGGTGACACCACACCCATGAATACCAGCAGTTCCAGAATGGCCAGTACCGTGACCACGAGTTCGAAGGTTGCCGCAATCTTCACGCCCAGAATATTCAGCGTCATGAACACGATATACGCGCCGACGGCGATCAGCTTGGGATCGAGCGCGGGAAACTGCACATTGAGATACGCGCCGATGGCCATCGCAATGGCCGGCGGTGCAAACACAAATTCAATCAGCGTCGCCAGTCCGGCCATCAGTCCGGCGCGGGGGCCAAAAGCGCGCAGACTGTAGGCAAATGGCCCGCCTGCGTGCGGAATGGCGCAGGTCAATTCCGTGAAACTGAAAATAAACGCGGTGTACATGGTTGCAACCAGCAATGTCGTTACCAGAAAGCCCAGCGTGCCCGCCGCGCCCCAGCCGTAACTCCAGCCAAAATACTCGCCGGATATCACCAGCCCCACTGCAATGCCCCACAAATGCAGCTTGCCCAATGTGGGCTTCAATTGTGCTTGCATGACGCATTCTCCATCGAAAGTGTTGGAATGGCGGAGTAGACGCCAGCAGAATGCGTGCCAGCGCGCAAACGGCCGGCAAGTGCCGGAAAAATCCGGGAATGAAGTGATTTGTGCAGAGGAAAGTGCCCGTTGCCGGTGCGTGCAGGAAAGCGGCTGCCTTGTGCGGGAGCAACCCGGCAGCCGTGAAAGTTTGTCTCGCGGCGGCTGATCCTTATTCCCAGAGCCGGGGACCGCCCTCCATCCAGCGCGCCAGAAATGCCGGCAGCGACAGCGTGCGTCCGCCTTCATGGGCGTGCAGCGCAGGCAGACGGTCTGGCGCCTCAAACCAGCGGGTGCGCGGCCAGACATGATGCACGCGGTGCAGATTGCGGTTCAGCATCAGATGGGACAGCCAGCGCGGTACACGGATGTCATATGACAATTGCGCCACGTCAGCCTTTTCGTTTTCGCTTCTGATGGGCGCGGCATAATGCTCGGCCTGGCTGAAAAAGAAATCGATCCAGGCAAACACGCAGAATGGCAACAGATACACGGCGAGGAAAACCGGCGGTGCCATGAAGGCCAGCAGTGCCAGACTGCCCATGACCAGCAGCAAAGCGAAACGGCAACGTTGCCATTCCGGCTTGCGTGCCGCCGGCACATAGCGCCCCGCCAGCTGATTGATGCTGAACGCCACCCACGCCTGCCCAATGGGCGCCGCCACGGCCGACCAGCGCGTGCGCGGGCTGTGTGCATACAGCAAACCTTCAGGATCGGCGCTGTCGCAGGTGTGGCGGTGATGCTCCAGATGAAAATAGCGGTAGGTCACCATATTGATGCCAATCAGTGCGCCGGCCAGCGTGCCGAAGACTTCGTTGCCGGCGCGCGCGGTGACGAAATTGCGGTGCACGGCCTGGTGCATCAATTCCAGCAGACCCATGAAAAAAAGCCCCTGTATCAGTACCAGCGGCGCCAGCAGCCACGCATTGCTGCAGAGCGCGATGGCGCCGCTGTTGACGGCAAACAAACCGATATACAGGTAGCTGGGCCAGTCGCGCAGCGAAGGCGCCGGTTCATCCAGTTGCTGTCTGGCCCGCTTTTCTGCAGCGGTGGTTTGCACAGTGGAGAGGCTCGCATTCATGCGTTCACCACGCTCGCATCCGTTGCATCCCGCGCGGCCGGATGATTCGACTGACTGCCAAACAATGCGATGCGTTGCTGCGCCAGTTTATCGAACAGCTGATGGATGGCGGCGGGGTGATCCGGTACGTCCACGCAGGCGCAGGCGCCGTGTCCGCCGGAGCGTTGGTCCGGCGGATAGCCATCCCGCAGCAGGCGCAGGGGGCGGTGCGTGCCGGGCCACAGATCCTGGAAGAACGCGAGAAACGCATCGCGCGGTACGCCGTTGCCATGGGTCAGCGCCAGATATTCTTCCGGTGTGTAATCATCGGATTCATAGGCGGCGGAATAGCCCGGCATGGCGAGGCAGGCGAACGCGCTGCCCATGTCGTGCCGCTCCATCAGCGACAGCGCGTTCAGCACCATCAGCCGGTGCGCCTGCTTGGTGTGCTCGCGGGATATGCCGCCGGCCACCAGATACAGATGCTCGCCAGAGGGATTGAACGTCGCGCTCAGTCGTCCCTGATCAGTGGCATCGGCCCACGAGGTAATGCCTGACGGGGATTTGTCTGTGGGTTGCATGATGTACCAGCCGACGATTTCGGTGCGGGTGCCTTCAGCCGTGTGGACCCGCTTTTCCAATACCCAGAACCAGGGCGTGCCGGTTTGTTGCTGATAATAATTCAGCGTTTCCACCTGATGCCGGATGAAAGCGGCATCGTCGGTGGCGGCTTCGCCCAGCCAGCCGTATTCCTGCTGGTCCAGCCGGTGCAGTTCGGGCACATCATCAATGGTGGCCGGACGTACGCTCCAGTCGCCCAGACGAAAGCCGCTGCGTTCGTGGCGATTGTGCAGCAGATAATGGCGCAGTGCGTGCAGTTCGCGCACGGCCGCATCGGGATTGTTGGCGAAGGCGTCGTCCAGCGTGGTTTTCGGATCAATGGCAGCGGCGCGCACCTGGCACAGCTCGGCGATGGCCGGATGATTGAACAATTGCGTGATCGACAGTTCCTCCTGCGTTTCCTGTTCATAGCGCTGGCAGAATTCCACTGCGGTGAGTGAACTCATGCCCTGTTCGGTCAATGGAATCTGTACGTCGATGGCACTCGGGTCTGGCAGGTTGAGCATCTGCGCGGCGATGGTCTGCATCAGGGCTTCCTGCGGTGAAAGGGCTGCCAGCGGAGAGAGCGTCGAAGCGGACGTCCCCTTCGTTTCCGGCTTGCGCAACGCAACCACGTTATTATTCGCCTGCAATACAAACAGGGCCTTCTTTTCCAGCACTCCATTCAGCCACAGCTGGCGGCAGGCCTGCCGGCGCACCTTGCCACTGGTAGTTTTCAGCACGGTACCGACCGGCGCGATCACAATGGCGTGGCACGGAATCTGATGTGACTCCAGCACGGCGCGCTGCAGTTTTTGCGCAAACTGTTCCAGCTGTTGTTGGGTGCCGGTCAGGTTGCGGATATCCACCAGCAGTACCAGCTTTTCTTCCGTGCTGACGCCGGATTTCACATCCACGGCGAACGCCGCCACTGCCAGGGGTTTGATTGGGCCACCGATATCCTGCACGCAATCTTCGATATCCTGCGGGTAGATATTGCGTCCGGCCAGGATCAGCATGTCCTTCAGACGGCCGCAGATATACAGCTCGCCGTTGTGCAGGAAACCCAGATCGCCGGTGCGCAGATAGTTCCCTTCGGCTTCACCCGCAATCTGCGCATTGAACGCGTGCGCGTTTTCGGCTGCCAGTTTCCAGTACCCGGCGGCCTTGCTGGGGGAATCCACCCATACTTCGCCCACACAACCTTCCGCGCAGGGCTGCAGTGTTTCGGCATCGACGATGCGTAATTTCACTTCGTCGAGATGCCGGCCGCAGCTCACCAGATCGATGCCGTTTTCCATCTCGCTGCTCACCGCCAGCACGCGTTGGTGATGTTCCAGCTGGTCGCGGTCGAAATGGGTGATGGTGCCACCGTTGTAGGTCACGCCCACGGTGTGCTCCGCCAAACCATAGGCGGGTTTGTACGCGTGCGGTTTCAGGCCGCTCGCGGCGAACGCGTCGAGAAAACGGCGCATCGTGCTGGCACGCACCGGTTCGGCTGCGCTCATCACCACTTCCAGCGAACTCAGGTCCCATTTCGCCCGTTGCTCTGGCGTGGTTTTCTGCAGCGCCAGTTCGAAGGCGAAGTTGGGGCCGGCGGTGTGGGTTGCGCGCGTTGCGTGCATCAGATCAAACCAGAGTGCGGGCCGCTTGATGAACGAGAACGGTGAAAACAAAGTGAGATGGGCGTTGCCGGCCAGGGTGTTCATGATGCCGCCGATCAGACCCAGATCATGGTATTGCGGCACCCAGAATACTGCGCGGGAATCCGGGCCGATATTCAGCGCCTTGCGCGAGCATTCGATCTGGTGCGACAGATTGCCGTGCGTGATCACCACGCCCTTGGGCGCAGAGGTGGAACCGGAGGTGTACTGAATCAGCGCCACGTCATTCGGCGCGGGTTCTGCGCCGTGCACCGCAACAAAATCACCGGCATTGATCTGGTCCGTCGTCACCCAGCGCAGTGCCAGCGACCAGCGTGCCGGATCAGTGGCGGCCAGTTCCTGCAGTCCGCCGCGATTGCGATTTTGTTCGTACTGCGTACTGGTCAGCACCAGACGCGCGTCGCAATCCTGGGCGATGCGCAGGAACGCTTCCGTGCCGCTGTCCAGCTTGCGCGGATTGGGTGGATACACCGGCACCGGCACCAGACCTGCGCGCAGGCAGGCGGCAAACGCCAGCACGAAATCCAGCGAAGGCGGATACACCAGCAGCACGCGATCACCGGCCTGCAGATCCAGTGGCGTGCGGAAGAAACCCGTCAGTGCATCGATGCGGCCGGCGAATTCCTGCCAGTTCAATGTTTTTTCAATCTGCCCGTTTTCATTGGCGTAGGAAAACACCGGTTGGGTCGGGTGCGTGGCGGGGCGGGTTTGCAGGGCGTGAAAAATGCTGTTGTATTCCGTCATGGCGGTGACTTCCTTTTCAAAGAGTGAAGGATCCGTTCGAAAACGTGGCGGCGGTGTTGGCGAG
>JBMOPR010000570.1:0-12489 GCA_049323075.1 Pseudomonadota bacterium | reverse complement strand
CCGTATCCATAGGAATGCAGCCGTGTGCGTGCAACGCCCTGGCTTGCCAGGTAGTCCGCCACGCTGCTGGCGCGGTTTTCCGACAGTTTCTGGTTCATTTCGAAGCCGCCGGTACTGTCGGTATGGCCCGACACCTTGACGGCCGTCTTGTCGAATTCCTTCAGAACCAGTGACACGCTGTTCAGCACGTCATAGAACGACGGCAGAATCGCGTACTGGCCACTGGGGAAGCTGATGTTGCCGGGCATGTTGAGGATGATGCCGGTCTGGGTGCGGGTAACGCTGACACCGGTGCCTTGCAGTTTTTGCCGCAGGATCTGCTCCTGGCGGTCGAAGTAGTAACCGGCACCGCCACCCACAGCCGCGCCAATCACAGCCCCCTTGGCCCGATCGTCCTTGCTGGAGACAGCAGCACCCAGCAGCGCGCCAGCGGTGGCACCCATGGCAGCCTTGCTGACCTTTTGTTCACCCGTGTACGGGTCGGTGGTACAACCGGCAAGCATCAGGGATGCGCCTACGGCAGCACTGCAAAACCATTTGTTCATCATCTTCTCCTGTCAGTGGGTATTGTGACGATATGGTTTGAAAGTGTTGCCGATTCTACATTAACCCGTCCTGAATGAGTCCAGCATGAAAACGAAAAAGCGGAGACTGTGCTCCGCTTTTTCAATAATACCGGGACTGGGGCTTATTCAGCGCTGGTGCGACGGTCCCGCTTCTTGCGACGATCTTCTTCACTGATCTGCGCCTGCTGAGCTGCCTGTTGCTCATCACGGCGATCCCGCTTTTTGCGCTCCTCCAGGTAATTTTCAATTTTGTTGTAGATTTCTTTGGACTTGGGATCCATGACTGCACTCCTATTTGAGACGAGTCTCTTGACGATAACGAAACGGGCCGCAACAAGCGGCCAATGGATAAGTTTTAAGGATCAGGTCGAAATAAGTATAGTCCCCGACATCCGATCTGGAATGGATCTAATCCCGTTTTTTAGATCAAATGGCAATATTTGAAATAACCAAAAAGAATAATTCAACGCACATCAAGCACTGCCATGGGGCATAAAAGGTGCTGTATAGTACGTCCGTACCATTTTTAGGGGGATATATGCGTATTCTGGTGACTGGCGGGTTTGGTTTTGTGGGCAGCAAGGCGGTACTCGGGCTGCTGCAGAAAGGGCATCACGTGCGCGTACTGGAACTGCCAGGACACCCTTTGCAGCAGCAGTTCGCTGACTTCTGGGCTGCGGCGGGGCCGGTCGATTTCGTGCCGGGGGATGTGGCCGTTTATCGCGATGTGGAAGGGGCTATGACGGGTTGCGATCGGGTGTTGCATACCGCTGCCCTTCTCAATTCCGTTGCCAGCTTCAGCCGCTTTCACCGGGTCAATGCGCTGGGCACTGCGAACATCTGCCAGGCCAGCTTGTCAGCGGGAATCGCCCGTCTGGTGGTCGTCAGCACCTCGGACGTGTTCGGCATTCCTGAGCCAGGACAAACGCTGGATGAAAACTCCCCCTTACAACCCTGGAACGAGCCCTACGCCGATACCAAGATCGAGGCCGTGCAGACCGCACGGCACTACCGCGACCAGCAAGGGCTTCCGGTAACCCTGGTATATCCAGGCTGGGTGTATGGCCCTGGCGATCGTCAGTTTTTCCCGGCGGTACTGGACATGATCAGGGATCGCCATGTCTTCACCTGGGAAAAGGGCAATCCCTACGAGATCAACCTCACCTTCATTGATGACCTCGTGGATGCCCTGCTCCGCTGCCTGCTCACCCATGAGCAGAACGGTGAATACCTGATTCTGGACACACAGACAGGCATGACACCGGAAAGACTGTATCGCACCCTGGCTGACCATATCCAGCTACCGATACGGGTCCACCATTTGCCCTACTCATTGATGATGCTGGTAGCAGCCTGCTCGCAATGGCTGGCACGGCGGGGTTTCATTGCCAAGCCGCTGCTCAGCACCACGGATGTGAAGGCTTTCGGCAATGAATTCCACTTCAGTAACCGCCACGCAGCGGAGCAACTGGGCTGGCGGCCAGCCACGCCCGTTGCTGAAGGCCTGCGACGGAGTCTGGAGTGGCAGGCCAAGAGACGGGAAAATCCTGATCTGGTAGGCTAGCGGCCCCATTCCTTCCTCAGGAGCCTTTGCACGATGCTGGCCGGATTGCTGCAACTGCTGTTGTTTTACCTGCTGGGTTTCATAGTGACCACCGCGCTGCATCTGCCGATTCCGGCTGCGGTAGTGGGGCTGATCCTGTTGTTGATGTTTCTCATGGCGCGGCGTTCCGCCAGCGAGTCGTTGCTGGATGCCACCGGCAAGCTGCTGCCGTTCCTGCCGTTGTGCCTGATCCCCGCCAGTGCCGGCGTCATCCGCTATGGCGCGCTGCTGGAAAAGGAATGGCTGGCTCTGACCGCAGCCGTTGTAATCAGTACGCTGGCCTCGTTCGTCATCACGCCCTATATCTTCCGGTTTTACCGGCGTGTGCTGGGAGATTCACGATGAGCACGCTGATTGATTGGATCACGGCCTTTCCGCTGTTCGGACTGCTGTTGACGCTGCTGACCTTTTACTGCGGCCAGCGCCTGTACATTGCCAGCGGCCGCAATGCGTGGTTGCAACCGGTGGTCGCGAGCATGGTGCTGGTGATTCTGGTGCTGGTGCTGGCCGACATTCCCTACGAGCGTTATTACCGCAGTGCGGAAATGCTGCATCTGCTGCTGGGTCCTGCCACCGTTGCCCTGGCGGTCCCCCTGTTTCTGCATGCCCGGCGCATCCGCGCGCTGCTGTTACCCATTCTGCTCACACTGATAACAGGGTCGGTGCTGACGGTGGGAATTGCCGTCGGTGTGCTCTGGCTGATGGGGGGATCAGAATCCAGCCTGCTGAGCATCACCACCAAATCCATCACCACACCCATTGCCATGGTGGTGAGCGAAAAGCTGGGCGGCATCGCACCCCTGGCTGCAGTGATTGTCATGGTGACCGGGGCGCTGGGCGCTGTCGTGGGCATTCCCATCATGGAAAAACTGGGATTTCGGGACAAGGCGGTACAAGGTGTGACGCTGGGACTGACAGCCCACGCCATCGGCACGACGCGGGCACTGGAAGAGGACGAGGAATGCGGCGCATTTGCCGCCTTCGCGATGGGCACCACCGGTATACTGACCGCATTGCTGCTGCCCATCATCGTGAGCTGGTGGCCCTGAATACCATTTGGGAAATCGGGTTTGGTCAGTCCCTTTCCTGCTGATTCTTCACCAGCAGTTTTTCCGCTTCGGAAGAAGGCGTCGCATCATCCGGCGGAGTCGCCGACGCCTGGAACTGGCCATCATACAGGCGGTAGCGGCGCGGATTGTCGCCGTCCCCCTTCAGCCCCGAGATTGAGAAGGATCCATCGATCTGACCGTTGCGATCGCTTTTGATGTCCACCCGCGCCACTGCGTCATCCGACAGTTCCACCGGCTCGCCGTCCCGGGACGACGCAATGATCTCGCCCTTGTGCAAATGGTAGGTGCCAGGGCCCGTGTAGCCGTTGACGATCAGGTAGATAAACTGGTTCTCGTCCTCGCTGCGAATGCGCAACTGATCTTTCAGCATGGCCTCCGTCTTTTCCCACCACACCCGCTCACTGCTGACGTGATAGCGGGCCTTGGTGAATTCATCTTCCATCTGGTAGGCAATGCCACCGTTGAATTCATATACAGGACGCTTCTTTTCCAGATATTGTCTGGCCAGATCCAGTTTGACCGGATCGCGGATTTCATTGCCACGATCAAACAGGCAGACGCGCACTTCGCCGCCTTCACGATTACACTCACCGGCACCGTGACGCGCGCCGCGTGAGAAGGTGCCCCGGTAAACGTCGCCAGTACTCTCTACCTGCACACCAAATCCATGCGGATTGTTGCCTGCGTAATCACCCACATAGCGCTCGCCATTGCGATACTGCATGAAGCCCTTGCCGGATTTTTCGTTTTCGGCCCAGTTACCCTTGTAGTAGGAACCGCTGCGGTAAAACAGCTGACCCTTGCCATGGCGTTTGCCTTCCTTCCATTCACCCACGTAGCGGTTGCCATTCTGGTAACGCATTTCGCCCTGTCCGGACGGTTGGCCATTTTCCCAGTTGCCCTTGTAGGTATCCCCATTACCGAACTTGCAGACGCCCTCGCCCTGAAAGCGGCCGTTATGGAACAGGCCGGTATAGTCGTCCCCGTTCATGCGCTGATAGCGCCCCTGGCCGTGGGGACGGTTATTGCGCCATTCGCCCTGGTAGACGTCACCATTGCTGTAGCGCCAGGACTGACCACTGGCCATGGTCTGGGACAGGGTTTCCTGAAAGACGATGTCCGTCGCGGCGGGTTCGCCGGTAGCGAGGACAGGTTGGGAAATACAGGCGATCAATGCGAGAAGACAGGTAGAAAAACGAGTCAACACAAGCGACTCCAAATCCATTCAGGTTAGTTGGTGATGGTGATTAGTTTTTTTAATTTGATAAGGGGAAATATACGGTGCTGCCCATTCTGCCACAATTCCTATTTTGTACGGCCCGTGTAAGTCTTGTTTACATATTACCCAGCAGAAACCGGATCAAAGCTGAAGGGCACATCATAGCGCTTCAGAAACCCGCCGACACTGATGATGACCCTGGCCATTGCCACAAACGAGTCGGGGATGAACACGCGGTTACGGCGCAGTTTGTCGAGCACTTCAGCCAGCCGGTCCGACACGCTGAGATTGCGGCGATTGTCGCCAACAAAGTGATCCGATATCTGCTCCAGCACTTCCTGCCGTTCACAGACAAATCCAGCCTGGCGAAACAGCTCGCCCAGCTTTTCCGGATGCATACCCAGCAGGCCCAGCATCAGATTGGCGTAGCGCGTTTGTTGCTCCGCATCCAGCGTCACGATAGCGCCGTAATCCAGCACGGCAATTTCTTCTTCCGGGGTAATGAGGAAATTGCCAGGATGGGGATCGGCATGATAGATGCCCAGCTGCGTAATCTGCTGGATGTAGCTGTTCAGCAGCCGCTTCAACACTGGCTGCGCACGTTCAGGATGCTGCTCCAGATAGTCGGTCAGGCGCACACCGTTGATCCACTCTGTCACCATGATGCGGTGCGTACTGAGTGATTCCACCAGTGCTGGAATCCGGATACCCGGCAGATGGGCTTTGCTGGCGAACACGGACAGATTGCGTGCCTCACGGCCAAAATCCAGTTCCTCGATGGTCATGCTGATCAACTGTTCCGTGACCTGCCTGATATCGATTTCCTTCACCAGTGGCGCCAGGATGCCGGCGAAGGTCTTGAACACCAGGGAATCCTGCTCGAACAGCTCGCGGGCATCCGGCAACTGGAATTTCACGGCCACATCCTGACCGGATAACAGCGTCGCCCGGTGCACCTGCGCTACCGAGGCCGTTGCTGCAGGAATTACGTTGAAGGATTTGAATTTGGTATCCCAGTCCCTGCCCCAGTCCTGGAGGATGATCGGATGGATGTCCTCGAAGGGGGCCGGATTGGCATCATTCTGCAGTCGCTGCAGCGAGAAAATGTACTCAATTGGCAGGATATCGGGGCGGCAACTCAGGAACTGCGCAAACTTGACCCAGATAGCACCATTTTCCTTGCAGAGATCGCAGATCAGGTCGGCACTTTCGCGGTGTGCTTCCTTCAGTACCGACTCCGCTTCGGTTGCGGACAGGACCTTGGCACGATTGCGATATTTGCGGTAAATCTGCTCAATGGAAAAGGCTGTACGGGTGACGCCCAGATATCGATCGCGACCATCCACGATCAGCGCGCGGGCAAAATGCAGATTGTGCTTGAGTGCTTCGAGCGCGCTCATTTTTTTCAACTTTATCAATGACAATTCGCCCGACTATAAACAAAAGCCGCGGACGCGTCATGGCAAATTTGTATCATTCCTTGAACAGGCAATCTTCCACCAGCCGGTCCACCGCATCGAGAAATTCCATCGACGGATCCAGCAGTTCGAAACCGGTATCGAAGAAGTCCCGGTTGGCGTCGTTGCGACACCAGCGGCTTTCGGCGTCGAAGTCCACTTCCTTGCTGCCATCGACGGTATCCGGCAGCACCATGCGCAGCCGGTAACGGGTGTTGGGTGCAATGGCCTTGTCGGATACCACCATGATGCCCTTGGTGCTGATATCCACCAGATTGCCAATCAGGTCGCCGGTATGATGGTTGAACACGCGCAGGTAATAGATCAGATGACGGCGGGCAACCGTGCGCTTGTTCTGCTGGCTGGGGGCCTGTGCTTCCATGGTTATAACCTTCAACGGAGGGTTTCCATTAAGGTTAGACGAGTAAACGGTTTTCTTCCGGAACGGCGTCGCTTATTGCGCCCAGCGACCGAGTACGTCCACGGCAAACAGGGTATTGCCGTTGCTCATGATGACCCCCTTGTCGGTGATCTCGCGTACCTGCAGGGTATCGTTGAAATACTCGCCTTCTTTCAATCGCTTGCCGTTGATGATGATGGAACGGAAACGCGGCATGCTGGAGTACATGTGGGACGAGAAAGTCATGTCCGGAATGGCGGAGCGTTCCTCCGGTGGCAGCTCTTCCAGCTGGGGCATGTAGGCTACATTGGGGGAACGGCCGGTATCGGCGGGCGGAAAATCCGGCGAATAGGGTTCGATGTACTGTTCACCCTCACCGCTGGGCGCAACCGCGTTTCCGCCGGGGGACACCACGGTGGGTTGATCCTGTACCTGGGGCGCCATGATGGTGACCGTGGGGGTCTGGGCGCGGTACGTCTGCTGATAGGCAGCCTGGTACTGTGACTGGAATTGCTGTTGCGGCTGTGGAGGCGGCTGCATTTGCTGGGGATAACCCTGCTGTTGCGCATAGCCCTGTTGTGGCTGGGGGTAGCCCTGCGGCGGGGGTTGTGACCCGTATTGTGTCGGTGATGGCCCGTAGGGCTGCGCAGGCGGCTGCTGGGCATATTGGAGCTGCACCGGCTGGCCGGTGGCCTGCGGCATCTGCGCCTGAGCAGGTTGCTGTGTTGTCACAGGTGCGACAGCCTGCTGCGGAGCCATTGCAGGCTGGACCGGCGGAGTTTGTGTTGTAGGTTGGGGAGCCACAGTGCCTGCCGGGGTGTCCACCGGCGCAGGCTGCGTCGAGACCGTCAAGGTGTCCTCGCCCCGCCAGGGTGCCCAGACAACCAAGGCAACCACCAAATTGATAGCTACAGCACCCGCGGCCACCCACGGCCACGGGTTGGGACGCTTTTCAGCCGGAGCTGCCTCTTCCTTAAAGCTGTTGAGGTCAGGCAGCTTGCCCCGCTGCCGTTCCTGTTCTGACTTGCGCAGGGCCTCCAGAATGTAGGACATCAGGAACCCCCTTCCGCCGCAATCAGGGCCGGCACACTTTCGTCAACCCTGCGCGACAACTGGATCAGCGTGCTGACGCCCACAACCCCATCGTCAGTCTCGCCCACCGAGCGCTGAAAGGCCTTCACCCGTTCCACCAGTACAGGATCGTAACTGGAGCGGCCCATTGCCGGATTGGGTTTCTTTTCCCACACATCCAGCTGGTAAGCGAGCCATTTGGACAGGGGCGCGATGGAGCCGGGTTCCAGCGGGCCGTGGTAGGACGGCGGCTTTTTCCACAGCAGGCTGTAATTGCCGCGCCAGAAAGTATCCAGATCTGATAGATCCGCCTGCTTCTCTTCACCATTGAAGTAAACGCGCGCGACATTGCCCTCGAGCTGGCTGATCACCAGATATTTTTCGCCGCCCTGCTGATCATACAGTTTCAGCATGGCCGGTACTCCCAGATGGCGTACCGATCCCAGGTTGCCGGTCTTGCTCAGGCAAGCCAGCCCGACGGATTCTGCATGCTTGCAGGCATCACCATTGATGCGGGGGCTGAAGGCCAGTTTCCAGGTTTTGAACAGGTCGACGTAGGCAGTGGACTCGTCCGGCGTGGCGGCCTGCTGCATCAGTTCCCCCAACGTCAATGATGGTTCGACGGCAGGCTCTGCCGGCACTGACACTGTGCTGTCGACTGCAGCAGCCTGCGCCTGTCCGGCGACATTGGTATCGGGTTGTGGGGTATTCGTTGCAGACACAGCCACACTCGGCGGTGGCGTGTCCTCTACAACAGCGGCAGGCTCGGGCACACCAGGCTGCGCACTGTCGGCCACGGGCATATCACTCCCCGTGTTGAGGAACAGAAAAACCACCGTAGCAATCAGGCCCGTCACCAGGGCGCCTGCCATTCCACCGACAGCGGCCGGATGCCAGTGCCAACTACGCGGGCCTTTTGAACCGAAGAATTCCGCTCCCAGCACTTCCTTGGCCGCAGTATTCAGGATATCCAGATCGACCACCCGGGTTTCCCGCGCATAGGCGCCCAGCAAGGCGCGGTCGCACACCAGGTTGATCACCCGGGGGATACCCTTCGAAATGTCGTGCAGACGCGCAATGACATTGGCCGGGAACATGCTGCGGGGCTCTGACGCGCCGGCAACCGCGAGACGGTGGTACACGTAGGGCCCAACTTCCTCCGCATGCATTGCATTGAGATGGAAGCGCGCAGTAACCCGTTGTGAGAGCTGACGCAATTCCGGCTGGCGAAACATCTCCTGTAATTCCGGCTGTCCCAGCAGCACGATCTGCAGCAGCTTCTTCTCGTGGGTTTCCAGATTGGTGAGCAGCCGCAACTGTTCCAGCACATCCGCACTGAGGTTCTGCGCCTCGTCGATGATCAGCACGGTGTGACGGCCATTGGCATGCTGGCGCAGCAGGAAAATATTGATGCAGTCGACGTAGTCCTTGATGGACACGCTGTCATCGATATAGGGAATCGACAGTTCGTCACAGATGGTCGCCAGCAGTTCCTCAACCTCAAGCTTGGGATTGAGTACGAAGGCAACATCCGTGTCTGCCGGAATCTGCTCCAGAAAACAGCGGCAAACTGTCGTCTTGCCCGTACCGACTTCGCCAGTGAGCAGCACGAAACCGCCATCCCGCCCTACGCCATAAATGAGATGCGCCAGCGCCTCATGATGCTGGCGGCTCATATACAGATAGTGGGGATTGGGCGCAATCGAAAACGGCGTTTCCTTCAGGTTAAAAAAACGTTCGTACATTTAACCCTGCAGTACCAGTTTGGCAGTGATGATTCCCGGCTCCTTCTCGGCATCGATCGATACGCTGATGATCTGAATGCCATAACGGCTTTCCAGCTGGTCCAGCCAGCGCACCGTCTTGTCGAACGGCACGTTTTCCAGCCACACCCGCAGTTTGGTGTCCGATTCATTTTCATACCGCTTCACGGTGATGCCCAGCGGTCCGGCGGTGGAGGTGACGATGGTCTGCAGCGGCTGATCACTTTTGGGAGCGGCCGTGCCGGCACTCGCTGCCATGCGTGCCAGCGATTCGTTTTCCTTCATCCACTGCACCAGCTTCTGCTGGCCACTCACTTTCAGTTGCGCCTCGCTCACGGAACGCTGGGCAGGCGCCACCAGCAACAGGAAAACCAACGCCGCCAGTACCAGCAAGCCCACGAGATTAACCACCAGGCGCTCGGTATCCGTCAGACTGTCGTAGCGACGGCGGGCCATGTCGACATAATTCTGCAACTGTTCTTTTGCGTTGGCGCTCATGTGCCTTGACTCCGAATTTTCAGGCGGGCCTTGACCACCCCGGCATCCTGGGCGGCAGACGCGGTTTCCACCGCCAGGTCCGCAGCTTCCAGGCGGTTTTTCAGATTTTCCAGCTGGGCGAAATCCTTCGCCATCAGGTCCAGCCGCAAATCACCCTGATTGTCGTCGAACGCTGCACGCTGCGGGGTGATGGAGCCCTTCTGCGTGGAATTCATGGAGCGGATCTGTTCACCGGTTTTTGCCAGCAGTGCAAGGAAACCATCGCCTCCCTGTCCTTTCTGGAAATTCTGGATGTGCTGTTCCATCTGCCGCTTCACGTTCACCACTTTGCGGTCACCGGGGAATAGCCGCTTGTAGAGGGTGGTCGCTTCAGTGTCCAGTCGCCTGACCTCGGAATTCAGCCGCCACGACTGTGTGTAGAGGAACACGGTATGCAGGATCACAAACGTTGCCACCAGCGCCGCGAGCGGTTTCCAGTTGTACGTCGACGGTTTGCGCCGGCCGGATGCAGCAAACGGACCCTGCAGGAAGTTCGCGGGATTCTTGCGGTTCACATGCTGCAGATGATCGCACAGCACCATGAAGTAATTCGACGCGATCTCGTCATATTCAACGTCAATGTCCTGGTCTGCCAGGGCGCTGTTGATCTGGGTTTTGACCCAGTTCTTCAGGTTGTCGTTCAGGTGTTCCTGGCACAGCAAGACCCGCAGTACGCTGGGCCTGGGCTGCCAGTACTGGAAAATCGACGCCAGCACCACCGGCGCTGCATCGATCTCGATGGATATACCGGCCAGATCCCCCTGCTTGAGCAGCAGGTGCTTGCCGTCCGCCAGCACCGTCCACTCACCGGCCTTGTGGGGAAGGCACAGCATGTCAGCCATTACGGCATCCAGTGGCAGATCCTGTTCATTGAACAGGCGACGGGTGACGGCCAGAATCCGGGACGGGACAGCCAGTACAGGCAAAGCGCCTTCCTCGCTGCGGCTGCCGTGGATCAAATGAAAATGGCCGACTTCCTGCGCCAGCTGGTCCTCCAGCATGTAGGGGAGTGCCTGGGCGATGTGCCGCATCTGCTTGGACGGAATATTGACCGATGCACCAACGGCGTAGGCGCCCGAAAGGATCAGGTCGATCCCGTACTGATAGCTGTGAGGCCAGCGCTGTTTGACGTCGGTGACAAACTGACTGAAGGGTACCACCTGGGAATCAGAGACCGGCTGCTCGGCATCGGACCAGGCCCATTCCACCAGCAGGTCGTCAAGCATGTCGATCGGACTGTCATCCAGCACCGAATCGCACAGACTAATCCACTGATTTTCATTGATAAAGCGCACGTAAACTTTGGTAGTCACAGGACATGCCCTAACGTTCTTTTGTTTTAATTATACTCATTCCAGCGGGTCTACGAGCTTTCTCAGCACGGTTTTTATCGGGGTGACCTTGGGCTGGCCTGGCTGCGGAGATGCAAAGTCCTTGGCATCTATCCGCCAGATGATCGAATTCATTTTGACTGTTTTACCATTAATGAGGGCATTTGCCTTCAAGAGAAAGTAATTGCTGGTGACACCGAAGCCCTTGAGCGGGTTTCCAGGCGCTGACGGAGACACGGGGGCGCCAGGAATGGCTGAGGGTGTCTGTGGTTGCTGCGGAACCTGCTGCGGTGCGGTCCCTCCGGGGTTCAGGATCGACATAATCTGATTTAAATCCGAGTAATCCGTCCCTTCCCTGCCCCGGGCCGGCCTGTCCTTGATGAAAGCGTCCGGTGACGTGAATCCGTAGGCCCGCAACACTTGCTCAGTGGCTGTATTGAGATTCAACGTGGCATCCCTTGGCAGGAAGCAGATGAAATCGCGGATCTTGTCGATATCCGCCTGCGTGAACTCCTCGATCAGCAGCAGCTCCGAAACGTCCGTGATAATGTGATTGGCGGTTCGATAGGGCTTTTTGGGCTGGTTGAGGTAGGCATCATCCTCCCTCCCGTCGATACCGGTCGGCTGGTCGTTGTCATCCACCCAGTCCATGATGCGGTCCACCAGACCGGATGCCGAAACGCCGGAACTGGACGGCGCATTGGGATCAGGTACCTGCAAATTGGTGAACAGCTGCGCCAGGCGCTGTTTTTGTGATGCAGCCACGGCCGGATCTGTCGCAAACAACGAGTTGATGTTGAACCGTCCCTGCAGGTCTTCCAGTTCACCACTGACAAACCCGGCACCACCGAGCACGGGCGCGGGTGGCACTACCTGATACCACTTGTCTCCCAGATTGTCGAAGGGATCGGTGTTGGCGCTGACATTGCGGGCATCGGCCTTCAGATCTTCCATCAAAAAAGCATGGCCCAGTTCTTCCGACGCCAGCAGAACCTGGAAGGCCTGCTCCCGCGCCAGAAAAGCGCTGGTACGTTTGATATCCAGCCGCTGGCGGTAGGCAATATCGGTTGCGATGATGGCGGCCACTGCGACCATCAGCAGCACCGTCACCAGCACAGTGCCCCTTGAGCGCGCCGATACGGTCGGAATCCTTGCAGCACACCGGCTTTTCATAGCGACCATTTCTTCATAGCGGTAATGTGCTCCAGCGGTCAGCCACCAGGAACAGACGGGTAATTTCACCCAGATCTTCGGTGGTCAAAATCACTTCGATCACCCGGGGCAACATCATGTGTTCCACCTGCGGGATGATGGGTGAAGCCGGCGCTGCACCAGCGGTCGCCCCGCCACCGCCTCCTGCCAGAACGGCCGCCGGTGGCCATTCCTCCACGGGTTCGGGCTCCATCGCATCACTGGTGTAGCTGTAGTAGAACTTGAATTTCAGTTCCGTGACCCCTTCCAGCAGCACCGAG
>JBMOPR010000569.1:0-12500 GCA_049323075.1 Pseudomonadota bacterium | reverse complement strand
CATCGCGTTCGTTGCCATATACCGCGAAGATAAAGGTGGGACGTACCAGCGACTTTATCAGCTGGCGCAGTACGCTGTTGATGACCAGTACGGCGCTGCGACGGGCCTGCTTCCAGAACAGGCGGCGCGTCGACACCAGCAGGCGCTGCCACCAGGGCGCGGACTGGATGATGCCTTCGATATCCTGCTCGCTGAAACGGATGTCTTCCAGCTGTAATCCGATGTGGCGGCCGCCCACATGCACGATTTTCGCGGGCACGCTCTTGCCGGTCATGCGGTTGAATACGATGTTGACGGTCTGGCCCGTTTCCAGGGATAGCCGTGCGGGTTTTCTGATGGCCATACCGCGCTCCGAAACGTCCAGTGTTTTGGTGTCGAGGTTGCCGACGCTGAGGTCTACAGACACGTTGGTCTTGATGCCGGTGCGGGAGTGACGCCGGTACTCTCCATGTAAGGTGCTCATTCAACTTTCCGTCTATAATGAAACCAGTAAGGAAGAGTCTGGACGACTTTTCGCGTTCGTCAAAAAAATGGGATGAATATGGCGGAGGGAGCTGGCAGACAGAACGTGAGCCGATGGTTGGGTGTACTGGTTTCGGTCATGTTGTGTTGGACGATCTCGGTCAGGGCGGAAAACACTGTCATTCTGCAATCCGGTTATGAACGATATTCCTTGAATTCATATCTGAGTTATCTGGTTGATGCGGAAGGCGGTCGTACACTCGAGGCTGCGCTGGAAGACAGCAGATGGCAGCCCAATGTTGCGGGAACCGTGCTGAATTTTGGATTCACCCATGAGACAGTTTGGGTGAAGGCGCGTTTGCGCCTGCCGGAAACGGCAGGTGCCAAATGGCACCTCGTAGTGCCCTACCCGTTGCTCGAGCATGTCCGCCTGTTTGCCTGGCCGGTACAGAACCCCTCCTCAATGATCCAGATCAATTCCGGTGGCGATACGCAGGTCCATGGGCCGGTGGAGTCCCATCATGTCAACTTTGCGTTGCCGGATGGACTGTATGGCGATATCGATCTGGTGCTGCGGGTCAACTCCAACACCTCCATGCAGATTCCGCTGGAATTGTGGAGTCGCGACTATCTGGTGAGCCGGCAGAATACGGAAACCCTGTACTGGGGGTTGTATTTCGGTGTGCTGCTGGCCCTGATGGCCTATAACCTGTTCCTGTATCTGTCGATGCGGGATGTTGCCTACCTGAATTACGTCTTCTATCTGGTGTCTATCCAGTTGCTGATGCTGTGCATATCGGGCTTTGGCCTGCTGCACCTGTGGAGCTCGCCGGTGTGGAAGCATTTTCTGCTGCCGGTGTCGGCAGGGCTGACGTCGTTCTGGGCCATCATGTTTGCGCTTTCCTTTCTGCACAGCAGTGGCATCCATCCGGGATTGCGGTTATTGCTGCAGGCCACGGCGGCGCTGTCGCTGGCGTTGCTGCCCTATGCCTTTCTGCAGCCGGCGCATGGTGCGCAACTGTCGGGGTTGCTGGCGGTGGTGAGTGTGGCGCTGATCATCGCCGCCGGCCTGAATGCGCTGGTGTCCGGCGCGGTGATAGCGCGCTATTTCGTACTGGCCTGGACGATGTTCGCGCTGGGATCATTTTTGTATCTGCTTAATATCTTCGGGCTGATTCCGGTGTCGCAATTGTCCAATCATGCGGTGCAGGTGGGATCGGCGCTGGAAGTGGTGCTGCTGTCATTCGCCCTGGCCCATCGTATCAAGGAGGAGCGTCAGCAGAAGCTGAGTGCGCTGGAGGAGAAGAATCACGCCGAGCAGCAGATCAAGCAGGTACAGTCGCTGGCACTGGAGCAGGCGCTGCATGATGCGCTGACCCAGCGTCCCAACGATGCGCTGCTGATGCGGCGGGTGCAGGAGCTGATCCGGCAGCAGGGTGGCCACGATGCGTTTGCGCTGGTGCTGTTCTATTTTCCGCAGATGAAGGAAATTTCCTCGTCGCTGGGACGCCGGCTGGCGGAGGAACTGTTCTGTTCCGTGGTGGAAGATCTCAATCTGGCGATGGAGCAGGATGCCCGGGTGATTCCGGTCGAGAGTTGCACCCAGTCCTGCGTGGCGGTGCCGGAATTCGGTGCGCTTGTAGCGCTGTGTTCCATTGATGCTGCATTTGAATCGTTGCAGGATTTTGCTGCCCGTTATCTGTCGTTTTACGATCAGGCGATCGACATCGACGGCATTTCCCTGAATCTGGCCATCGTTTGCGGCATGGCCAGTTTTCCCAAGCATGGCGATCGCGCCGATCTGCTGCTGCAGCACGCCAGCGCAGCGCGGGACTTTGGCCTGCGCACAGCGGAACCGGTGACCATCTACAGTTCCGAAATCGAATCGTTTGGCCGGCGCCGGCTGACGCTGATCGGTGCTCTGTCCCAGGCGATCCGCGACCGGGAACTGGAGCTGTATCTGCAGCCGCAACTGCAGTGTGGCGATCTTGCACTCACCGGCGCGGAAGTGTTGCTGCGCTGGAACAGTCCACGCTTTGGTACGGTGGCGCCGCAGGAATTCATTGAAATTGCCGAGGAAGCGAGGTTGATCGGACTGCTTACCCGTTATGTGATCGAGCGTGCCTTCGCGGTGTTGCGTGGATTCCATCAGGCCGGGCTGAACATCTCCATCAGTATCAATCTGTCGATCCGCAATCTGGTGGAACCGGGCATCGTCACTTTCGTGACAACCCAGGCGGCGCAGCATCAGATCAATCTGGCGGATGTGGTGCTGGAAGTCACCGAAACCTCGGTGAGCGAAAACATGGATACGGTAATCGACAATCTGCAGCAGCTGGCGTCCACCGGTTGTTGCATCGCGCTGGACGATTTTGGCACCGGCTATTCCTCGCTGGCGTATCTGAGCCGGTTGCCGATTCACGAGCTGAAAATTGACCGCAGTTTTATCGCCCAGATGAACCGCAGCACCAGCGATTACCGGATCGTGGAGAATACCGTGAAGCTGGCGCGGGCACTGCAGATTCAAACCGTGGCGGAAGGCGTGGAGGATGCGGCCACGATGGAACAGATCGAGCGGCTGGGGTGTGACCGGGTGCAGGGATTCTATCTGGGCAAGCCGATGCCGCTGGCGCAGTTCCGCGAATGGGTGTTGCGGCGGCCGGACTATTCAGTTGCGGGAATGCTGATGCAGCCAGTCAGTGAGAGCCGCGATCGGTAGCGGGCGGGCAATGCCAAATCCTTGCGCCTGATCGCAGGACAGTTGCCGCAGTTCATCGAGCGTGGCGCTGTCTTCCACGCCTTCTGCCACCACCTTGAGGCCAAAACTGTGGGCGAGGGCAATGGTGGAACGCACGATCACGGCGTCGGCCTCGTTCCCGCGCATGTCCTTGACGAAGGTGCGGTCGATTTTCAGCGTGTCAATGGGCAGGCGCTTCAGATAACTCAGTGAAGAATAGCCGGTGCCGAAATCGTCGATGGCGAGCGGAATACCGAGCTGGTGAATGCGATCCACCACCTGCATTGCGCGTTCCGGATCGCTGATCAGCGCGCTTTCCGTAATTTCGATTTCCAGCAGGTGCGGTGGCACCGCGAAGGTTTCCAGCAATTGTGCGATCTTGTCGGGACATTCGCAATCCGCCAGGTTGCGCGCCGACAGGTTCACTGCCACCGGTAAACTGAGTCCTTCGTTCAGCCAGCGTTTTATCTGTTCCAGCGCGTTGCGCAGCACCCATTGACTGAGGGGATGAATGATGTCGCTCATTTCGGCGGCGGGAATGAAGTCGCCCGGCGGAATCATGCCGTGTTTGGGATGCTGCCAGCGCAACAGTGCTTCGCAGCCGGTGCAGGCGCCGGTATGCAAATCGATGCGGGGCTGGTAGTGCAGTACCAGTTGATTTTCGCGGATTGCAGTGCCCAGTTCCGCCATCATGGTAAGGCGGCGCGGGCTGTTGGAATCCTGGCTGCTGGCATAGAGCGCAATGCCGGTGCCGTGGGTTTTGGCGTAGTACATGGCCACGTCAGCGCAGCGCAACATCTGATGGCTGTTGCCGCCGTGTTCCGGAAACAGCGAAATACCAATGCTGGCACCCAGTTCCAGGCTGATGCCTTCCACGCTGATGGGTTGCCGCAGACAATCACCCACCCGTGTTGCCACATCGAGCGCTTCCTGGGGAGAGTTCAGCAAGTTGGTCATCACGGCAAATTCATCGCCGCCCAACCGGTACGGCATGGCGCCCAGCGGTTGCAGTACGGCCAGCAGGCGCGCTGCCAGCAGTTTCAGCAGATGGTCGCCGATGCTGTGGCCCAGCGTGTCGTTCACTTCCTTGAAGCGGTTCAGGTCCATCAGCAGAAACGCCAGGTGCTGTTTCTGCACGGTTGCGTTCAGGATGGCGTGGGCGGCCTGCTCGTGCAGATAATCGCGATTGGGCAAGCCGGTGAGGGAATCGTGGTTGGCGCGGTATTCCAGCTGCTGCCGCGATTGCAGCAGGGCCTGCTCTGCCACTTTGCGATCGTCGATATTGCGGACCGTTGCCATCAGGCAGGGATTGCCGTCCAGCATGACCAGGTTGAGATTGACTTCGGCTTCGAACGGCGTGCCGTCAAAGCAGCAGTGGCGCCATTCGAAATTTTGCGGCGCGCCCTGGATTGCCGCTTCGATCTTGCGCTGGGCCTTGGTGGACGATGCCTCCCCGTCGGGCTGCGCGGGCGGTGAAAAGCGCGCGGGCGGCTGGCCCAGCAACTGGTCACGGGTACAGCTGAACAGCTTCAGGGCCGCCTGATTGCATTCGATGAATACGCCGTTGCGCAGTACGAACACACCATCGACGGAGCCGTCGAACAGGGCCCGGTAACGGGTTTCACTTTCCCGCAGTGTGTTGAGCAGCATCAGTTGCGACACCAGATCGGACACCGACGCAATGAAATCCTGTTCCTCGCGGGTCCACAGGCGGGCATTGCCGGTTTCCTCCAGGCAGAGCACGCCGCGGGTCTTGCCTTCGCTGCGCAGGGTGCCGTCCAGCATCGAGATGATGTTGAGCGGCTTCAGATAGATTTCGGTGAATTCACGGGTGCGCGGATCGTTTTGCGCGTCGGCGGCGGCAATCACGCGGTTGTTGGCCAGGGCCGCGAAGTAGCGGGGAAAGCTGCGGGCTTCCAGTTCCATGCCCTGCTCGTACTGGTCAGTGTCCTCGCGGTAGAGGGTCAGGCAAGTCAAGCGGGAATAGTCGGGTTCCAGCTGCCAGACGCTGGCGCGGTGCACGCCCAGGGCGTTGGCACAGGCGCGCGCGATGTGGCGCAGGCCGCTCGTCAGTTTCCCTCCCCAGATCTGTTCATCCTTGGACAAGGCAACATAAGTATCGGCCAGCAAACGGGAACGTTCTCCAAACGACAAGCGTGTGTTCCGTGGCATGGGTTGTTGTGATCTGATTTTGTAGTATCAAAAATCAGTATAGTTGAACCGCCGCGAGCCGTGGTTTACCCTGTGCGCCACCTGAAAACGGCCAGCCTTTCAGCAGTTTGTGGCCGTATTTTACCAAGGATTTCCGCATGTCTGTTTTGCCCTCGACGGCCGACTACCAGCACCTGTTCCTGCATGACGTGCCCATGATGGATGTGCGGGCGCCGGTGGAATTCGGCCAGGGCGCGTTTCCCTGTGCGGTGAATGTGCCTCTGCTGGATGACCGCCAGCGCGAGCTGATCGGCATCGAATACAAGAAGGCGGGGCAGGACGCCGCCATCGCACTGGGCAACCGGCTGGCCACACCCGAGATCCGTGCGGAGCGGATTGCCGACTGGCAGGCGTTCGCCCAGGCCCATCCCGACGGTGTGCTGTACTGTTTTCGCGGCGGCTTGCGGTCGCGCACCACCCAGCAATGGCTGCATGACAGCGGTGTGACGGTGCCTCTTGTACAGGGCGGCTACAAGGCCCTGCGCCGTTTTCTGCTGGATACCCTGGAGCAGCGTTGCGCGGCGCAGCCACTGATTCTGGTTTCCGGCCGCACCGGCACCGGCAAGACGGACCTGCTGCAGCAGGTCGGGCACGCGGTGGATCTGGAAGGGCTGGCCTGTCATCGCGGTTCGACATTCGGCTATACCACGTCGCTGCAGCCGCCCCAGATCGGTTTTGAAAATGCCCTGGCGGTACAGCTGCTCAAGCATGCGCACCGGCACCCGCAGCAGCCCCTGTTTCTGGAAGATGAAAGCCGGCTGATCGGGCGTATTGCTCTGCCACCGGTGTTGCAGGACGCAATGAAAGCAGCGCCATTGATTGTGCTGGAGGCGCCACTGGAACAGCGCGAGGAGCGGGTGGTGCGCGACTACATCCAGGCCCAGCGCGCGGCCTACGCTGCTGCCTATGGAGAGCAGGCGGCGGAACGATTCGCGGAGTTCGTGCTGCACAACCTGGATCGTATCCGGTCCCGCCTGGGGGGAGAACGTCACCAGCAGCTGCGTGAAGACTGGCAGCAGGCGCTGCAACTGTTTGAAGCGACAGGCGATAGCGCCGGTTTCCGTCCGGGCATCCGCCGTTTGCTGGTGGAGTACTACGATCCCATGTACGATTACCAGCTGTCGCGCCGCAGTGGAGCCATCCTGGCGCGCGGAGACGCGGACCTGCTGCTGCAGGCGATCCGTACGCACCATTCCTGAAATCAAACCACGCTACATTTACCGGAGATTGCCCATGTCGATTCGAAAACGGATCGCGGCTGCGCGCCGTACCGTGCTTGCCGCCACACTGACCCTTGTATCCAGCCTTGCTTCCGCCCAGACCTTCACGTTCACTGCCATTCCCGATCAGGACGAATCCAAACTCACCGAGCGCTTCGGTCGCATTGCCGACTACCTGTCGAAGCAGGTGGGCGCGGAAGTGAAATACATCCCTGTGAAAAGTTACCCCGCTGCGGTAGCCGCGTTCCGCAACAATCAGGTGCAGCTGGCCTGGTTTGGCGGACTCACCGGCGTGCAGGCGCGCAATCTGGTGCCGGGCAGCGAAGCCATCGCCCAGGGCGCCGAGGACACCGCGTTCAAAACCTATTTCATCGCCCATGCCAGCACCGGTCTGAAAAACAGTGCGGAATTTCCAGCGGCCATTGCCGGTAAAAGTTTTACATTTGGCTCGAAGGGTTCCACCTCGGGCCGGTTGATGCCGGAATTTTTTATTCGCGATCACTTCAAAAAAGCACCGGACGTGATTTTTTCCCGCGTCGGCTTTTCCGGCGATCACTCGCGCACCATGACGCTGGTGGAATCCGGTGCTTATGATGTGGGTGTGCTGAATTACACCGTGTGGGACGACGCCGTGAAGCAGGGCACGGTGGACACGACGAAAGTCAGCGTGATCTGGACATCGCCCACCTATCCTGATTACCAGTGGACCATCCGTGGCGACGTGGATGCGGCCTGGGGCAAGGGCTTCAAACAGAAAGTGCAGCAAGCGCTGCTGGACATGAAAGATCCGCAATTGCTGCAGGCGTTCCCGCGCACCGGCTTTGTTCCCGCGCAGAACAGCGACTACGCACCGATTGAAAAGACCGCGATCGAACTGGGCATCATGGACGAAATCATGTGATGTCCGGTGCGATGACTTCCCCCGTGATGAATTCCCCCGTGCTGTTTCATCTGGACGAGGCCGTCATCGGTTATGGCAACCGCGCGGTGTTGCGTGGTTGCCAGCTCAGCATTGCCGCCGGTGAGAAGGTGGCACTGCTGGGGGAATCCGGCGCAGGCAAGACCACGCTGCTGCGCCAGTTGCGTTCGCTGCGTCCGGCGGATGTGGCCTGGTGTCCGCAGAATACCGGGCTGGTGCCGATGCTGTCGGTGTTTCACAACATTTACATGGGGCGGCTGGACCGTCATTCGTTTTTCTACAATCTGCTGAACCTGGTGTATCCGCTGGCGCAGCCCCGTGAGGACATTGCAGCGTTGGCGCGGGAACTGGGGTTGCAGGAAAAATTGTTCACGTCAGTGGATAAATTGTCCGGCGGCCAACAGAGCCGCACCAGCCTGGGCCGGGCGCTGTACCAGCAGCGGCCGGTTTTTCTCGGCGACGAACCGGTGTCGGCGGTGGATGAAGTGCAGGCCGACCAGTTGTTGCAACTGATCTGCGCGCGTCATGCGACGGTGGTGATTGCGCTGCACGATGTGGCGCTGGCGTTGCGCCACTGCAATCGCATCATTGGCCTGCAGGGTGGCCGGATTGCGCTGGACCGGCCGGCCAGTGCGTGCGATCCGGCAGAGCTGCTGCGTCTGTACGCGTCTGCGTGATGCAATGCAATCGCCCTCTTTCCCCCTGATTCCCGTGCGCGACAGTTCTGCCACTGCCATGGTGCGCACCAGTGCGCTGTTCGTGCTGGTGGCGCTGCTGTGTCTGCCCTGGGCGGATTTGAGCATTTCCACCCGCGATCCCTGGCAGGAACTGGCGCGACTGGGCTGGGGCCTGCTGACGCCATCGTTCGATAATCCTCTCACTCTGCTGGAAGCATTGGCCAACACGCTGGCGTTTGCGCTGCAGGGCGTGGCGCTTGGCGCGGTGGGCGGATTTTTGCTGGCGCTGGGTTATCGTCGCGCCGCCGTGCGCCGATTTGCCGCGTTCATTCGCGCGATTCACGAATTGTTCTGGGCCTTGCTGTTCATTCAGCTGGCGGGGCTGTCGCCGGCGGCGGGCGTGCTGGCGATCGCGATTCCCTACGCGGGCACTTTCGCCAAGATTTACGGCGAGCTGTTCGAGGAAGTGGACCCTTCCGCGCGTCAGGCGTTGCCCGTTGGCACTGGCGCGCTGTCAGCGTTTTTCTTCACCGAGCTGCCGCAGTGTTTTGCGCACATGGTGACGTACACGCGCTACCGGCTGGAGTGCGGCATCCGTTCCTCCGCCGTGCTGGGATTCATCGGCCTGCCCACGGTGGGATTCCATCTGGAAACCGCGCTCAAGCAGGGACAGTACAGTGAAGCCGCTGCGTTGTTCTACGCGCTGGTGCTGGTGATCGTCACGCTGCATCACTGGATGAAGAAAAAAATGCTGCCGCTGTATCTGCTGGCCGTGCTGGTGTGGCTGCCGCCGGTGGCGCAGTTCAATGGCGCGCTGGTATGGCGTTTTTTCAGCGAGGATATTGTGCCGGCGCCGCTGCGGCAGGGCTGGAATGGTGAAGGGTTGTGGCGGTGGCTGCACGCCCTGTGGAGCAACCAGATTGCGCCGGGGCTGGGCAATACGCTGGTGTTGTCGTTGCTGGCGCTGGTGGGCACCGGTCTGGTGACGTTGCTGACCTTCCCGGCCATTTCCCATCTGTTTGGCCGGCCAGTGACGCGCGCCGGCGGGCATTTTTTTCTGGTGCTGATGCGTTCCGCGCCGGAATACCTGCTGGCGTTTGTCGGCCTGCTGCTGTGGGGGCCGAGCATGCTGCCGGCGGTGGTGGCGCTGTCGTTGCACAATGGCGCCATCATTGCGCATTTGGTGGGACACTACAGCGACAGCCTGCAGCTGCGCGACGATGCCGTCACCGGGGTACACCGCTATCTGTTCGAGGTGCTGCCGCGCATCTATCGCACGTTTCTCGCGTTCACCCTGTACCGGTTTGAAATCCTGATGCGGGAAACCGCCATGCTCGGCATCCTGGGCATTCCCACGCTGGGATTCTTTATCGATTCCGCCTTCACCGAATTCCGCTTCGACCGCGCGATGCTGTTGCTGCTGGTCACTGCGTTGCTGAACATGAGCGTGGACATGCTGGCGCGCACCTTGCGGCGACGCCTGCACCTGTCCAGTCAGCCCGAGAGTCTGTAATTGCCCCCGGTCAGGGGTTTGATAATCCCTTGACTATTGATTGAGCCTTTCTTGTTGCCTCTGTCGCTAAGCTGATCCTGTACTCAAAACAGGAGCAGTGATTGCGAGCGTTACCCTTCCGACATCTCTGGTTGCAGCCGGCCCGTTTTCTGCTGAGTGGTGGCATGGCGACCGCGTTGCACTGGCTGCTGATGAGTGCGTTGATTGCAGTGCAGGTACCGGCGGTTGCGGCCACCGCGCTGGGTGCCATTGCCGGGGCCTGCCTGAACTACCTGCTGCAGTACCACTTTACGTTCCGCGTTCGCACTGATCACACCAAATCCGTTCCCGTCTACGTTCTGGTTGCTGCGCTGGGCTGGCTGGCCAATCTGGGCCTGTTCGCCGGTCTGCACCTGCTGCTGGAACTGCCCGCCGCCAGCGCACAAGTGCTGACGACCGGGATCGTCGCTCTGTTGAACTACGTTCTCTACAAGAGGTTTGTGTTTCATGAATGCGCCCAGTCACCTTTGGCTACCTGAATTCTCGCGGAGCGCTGCCGAGCTCCTGTCGGTGGTGGTGCCCGTTTACAACGAGCGCGAGGTATTGCCGCTGTTTTGCGAACGTCTGCAGCAGGCGCTTGGCCGGTTGCAGATGCCGCACGAAATCCTGTTCGTGGATGATGGCAGCAAGGATGGCAGTGTCGATTTCCTGCGTTTGCTTGCGCTTTCAGTTCCAGGCGTGAAAGTGATTGCGCTGAGCCGTAACTTTGGCAAGGAAGCCGCCGTGACGGCCGGCTTTGAACATGCGGCCGGTGATGCGGTGATCCTGCTGGATGCGGATCTGCAGGACCCGCCGGAACTGATTCCCGACATGGTGGCGGCCTGGCGCGGGGGTGCGGATGTTGTCTGCATGCGACGGCGCTCCCGGGCGGGCGAAACCTGGTTCAAGCGCACCAGTGCCAGCCTGTACTACCGCCTGCTGAACCGGCTCAGCCGGTTCGATATTCCGCACGACACCGGCGATTTTCGTCTGATGAGCCGGCGTGCGGTGAATGCACTGAACCAGCTGCCCGAACGCAATCGCTACATGAAAGGATTGTTTGCGTGGGTCGGCATGCCGACTCAAGTATTGCTGTACGACCGCGAACCTCGCGCGGCCGGCCAGACCAAATGGCAGTTGCCGGCGCTGATCGGGCTGGCGTTTGAAGGCATCACGTCGTTTTCCACCGCGCCCCTGCGCTGGACCACGCTGGCGGGAGTGGTGGCTTCTGTGTGGGGCGTGCTGTTCGGCCTCTGGATCGTGATGAAGGCCCTGCTGCTGGGCGATCCGGTGGCGGGCTATCCGTCCCTGATTGCCGTGCTGACGTTTCTGGGTGGCGTGCAGCTGCTCACGGTGGGTCTGGTGGGGGAATATGTCGGCAAGATTTATATGGAGGTGAAGCAGCGCCCGGTGTATCTGGTGCAGGATGTGACGACCATGACGGCAGTAGCCCAGAAGCGGGTGGCACTCCATGCTGAAACGCATTGATGGGCTGATGTGGCTGCTGTTGCTGGTATTGCTGTCGCGGTTGCTGGCGATGGCCGGCCTGCCGCTGGCAGACACGTCGGAGCCACGTTACGCGGAAATCGCGCGGGTGATGGCGCAGAGCGGCGACTGGATCACGCCCTGGTTCGAACCCGGCCGGCCCTTCTGGGGCAAACCGCCGCTGGCGTTCTGGAGTCAGGCGCTGGCGTTTCGTGCGCTGGGCGTGTCGGAATTCGCGGTGCGGTTGCCCTCCTGGCTCGCCACGCTTGGCACCCTGTGGCTGTTGTATCAGCTGGCGCTGAACTGGTTCGACAGGACCGTCGCGCGCGGGTCGGTCCTGATCCTCGGCTCGATGGCACTGACGTTTGTGACGGCCGGTGCCGTGCTGATGGACCCGTTCCTGACGTTGGGAATTACCTGGTCGATGGTGGCGGTGGCCCTGGTGGCGGACAATCTGTGCTGGTACTGGCGCTATGGTTTTTTCCTGGGACTGGCGATCGGCCTGCTGGCGAAAGGCCCTCTGGCGCTGGTGTTGATGGTGGGGCAGTTGCTGCCCTGGTGCCTGTTGTCGCCGCAAGGGCGTGCCGGCGTGCGCGCGTTGCCCTGGATCAGTGGCGGCCTGCTGTTGCTCGGTCTGACACTGCCCTGGTACGTGGCGGCGGAACTGAAAACCCCGGGCTTTCTGCGTTACTTCCTGCTGGGCGAGCACATTCTGCGGTTTATCGATCCCGGCTGGGCCGGCGACCTGTACGGCGGGGCGCACGAGCGCGCTCACGGCACTATCTGGACATACTGGCTGCTGGCGGCTTCACCCTGGTCGTTGCTGGGCATTGCCCTGCTGGCGAGTCGCCTGTGGCGGGGCACGGTTGTCATTCGGCCGTCGCAACTGCTGCGCGATCACCGCTTTCTTTTCCTGGCAGGATGGAGCCTGTTCACCCCGCTGTTTTTCACCCTGGCGGGCAACATTCTGTGGACCTACGTACTGCCCGCGCAGCCGGCCATGGCCCTGCTGCTGGCACAGCTGATCTGGCGCCGGCCGCTGCAGCAGGAGGCACCGTCAACGGCTGCACCAAAAATGTTGGCAGCCGGGTTGCAGCTGTGGCCGGCCATGCTGATGCCGCTGGGGCTGTGCGCGATGCTGGTGATGGCGGGCATGAATCCCAACCTGCTGAAATCGGAAAAAGCGCTGGTGACGTTCGTGCGGCAACAGGATGCGGCGGCGTCACTGGTCTATGCGGAACGCCGGCCGTGTTACGCC